>CASEJM010000015.1 GCA_949288265.1 uncultured Pseudomonadota bacterium
ACCTACTACCTGTCTAGGATATGCACTTTTGACTTAGTCAAAGTTTGGATATTTCCAAATTCAACTGTCTGCACATCCCTTCTTGAACAGATTCTTGATTAATCAAAAATCTTTTTTGATGAGCTGCTTTTATTCACAATGTTTGCGTAATTAACGAGAACCCTATTCCTATGGTCGTTCCGTTAACCGCAGAATTTCAGGGGTTGAGAGTGTTTTTGAAATGTTCCCAACTTGAAAGCCCGCATAGTATGGGTCGAAAATTAAAAAAAGTCAAGCGTTTTTTAAAAAATAATTTTCATCTTTTTTTAATAAAAACTAAAAAACCCAGAAATCCGCCATTTATTATATAAAAATTTTTTTATCTTTCTTCTTTGCCACCGCCAAACACGATTCGAAAAAACTGGTTTTTACGATTCGTATATCAAAAAACTTAATAAAAATGTCGCCGATTCGGCGACATTTTATATACCCCACATCAAAAACGATACATAAACCCTATCTTTACCATCGGATAAAACTTCAACTTATCTAATTCATCTTGCGCATCTGATAAAGCCTCTTGTTTCGCCTGTTCAAATTCTTTTATTCCGTTTAAATCCACAGCTTCCCAATCCATACCATTCCATTTCTGCAGATTTTCTGTTGGTAAATCTAAACCAAGTTGAGCCGTTTTATTTGTAAACACAACACCTGCATCCATATAAATTTTGAATCCAGCTATTATACCCAAATCAAAACCGGCACCCAAGTAAGGACCACTATAATTCCAATCAGCCTTTGCAGTGCCATGTACCTCATTACCAATGTATTTATAATCTACACCTTCCAAACTAAACGCGAACTCAGAATCTGGCAGACCGTCTACCTTACCTGTTAAATTTGCACTTAGTTCCAAATTACCAAAATAATAACCACCTGTGATTCTTATACCACCCAAAAACCAAGTGTTCCCAAACGGATAGAAATCTACCAAGGCAGCAAAATGGTGCCCTTCTATTGCCCCATCTTTTATAGTCAAGCCGTCACCAATATCAATCCCTTCGTCACCCATAAGCCCATCAATCCCAGAATTTATCATGGATTTTAATGGTGTCGTTGTCGCAAAATCTGCCCGAAAACCCAAACGCTTTAGCCAAAACGAATCGAAGTTCTTATTAGCATAACCTACAAAACCGTTCAGACCACTGGTAACGGAAATACCAACCCCCAATTGTAAACCATGAGGAAATTTTATATCAGGATTAATAACATCAGTCTCTACAGCAACAGGTTCTGTAACAGACGTCTGATCTAATACTTCCGTTGGTAAAGCATTTTCATTTTGGTTGACTTCTGTTTCAGCAAAAGCGGGCGATATCAGCAATATTGACATAATAAAAATAGAAATTTTTTTCATTTTTTCCCCCATGTAAAAAAATCATTTGTACTCACATAAGATACTATAGCAAAACAAAAAAATATCTCTCAATAAAAAAACACTTAAATTTGTGTTCAAAAAGGGCTTTTTTTGTGATATTATTCAAGATATGAAAAGCAGAATTCTAATTTTATCGTCTTTGCTATGTCTATGCGGGGCGAATCCTGTCCTGGCGTCCGAATGCGACGGGGATGGTTGTTATTTTATAACAGAAACTTCAGAAACGGTTAGTTATCCAACGGTCTTAAGCATGGGGCCTGTACATAACGCACCAGAAGAAATACGTTCACAGATTCCGCAATATATATACGCGGATCCAGAGCCTATGCGTGAAGTAAAGCTGTTATCAATAAAACCTGTACCAACAGATACAAGACCTCCTGTATGGGACGGTACGATTGGTGAATACGACCCACGCGGTTATGATAAAACCGTTGACTGGCGTGATGGGGTACCAATTTGGGATGAATCAATTCCTAATTATAAATACAAAGATTACACTGATTGGTTTTTGCAACCGATGACGGAGTTATATATCCGTGAAACGGACAATCCTACGCAACCTGTTGCAACAGTTGTCGCAGAAAACCCGCTAAAAAAAGGTCAGATAAGCATCGTTGATTTATACAAACAAAATATGGAAGACGCCGCCGCGACGCGCGCACGTGTTGAAGAATTATTAAAACCCAGAAAACCAAGCGGAAACCTTTGGACAACAGATAATACAACAATTGTAGAAGAAGAGTGTGATGATTCTGGTGTAGAAACCGTAACAACAGAACAAAATGTTACTGTTGTAGATAATGCACCAATACAACACATAACACTTCCTTCACCACGCCCAGAATACGTGGCACAAGATTTAACGAAACTTGTAACGGTTACGTTCGGACGCAGCGATGGTTGTCCGTTTGAAACAGAAACAGAATGCGAAATATGGCGCAGAAAACCGATTATTCGTGAAACTGTATCACCACGAAGTCCCAAAATTCGCGCAGATAAAATGAACGAGTTCATAAATGCGGCTCGTTGTGACGAAGATATAACCGCTAATAATCCTGTGGCTGCGCCATTGCTAGAACGCTATAAAATGCTGATGAGTTCTGCAAACGCATGTTGCACAGACGGTATGGCTTATTCTTTAAAGCAAGCAGGTGCTTCAGACGGTCTGGTATATAAATTTTTATCAGATGACGCGAACTTTTATGGATTTGGTGCCCGCTGCTTGATGACAACGGATAAAGAACTGGATGAAAAGTATCCAAACACAGCAACTGCGGCAGTAGTGGCAGACGTACGTAACGGATGTTTATGCCGCGGTCGTCAATGGTTCTATGCAATGCTTGCACCATTTGAACAGGCTTATAAAGCATTCCCTGAATTTGCTAATTACAAGTTTAATTATACTTATACAGATGGGCTGCAACGTGAAATTACAGTATCTGTAAATAACGACGTCCAGAATGTATTAAAACAGTTGGCTTTATGCCCGTAAACCGAGCATGGAGAGAGAACGTCTACGGACGAAAAGGAAAAGCCAAGAAACGCCCCGACTCAACCCCGGGGCGTTTTTTATATTTCATACAATACATAAAAAGACATAAATTTTGGTTATACAGCGCAAATACAATCAATGACAAGATTTCTACTCGACACAAATTTACACGCATCAGTAGCCAAAAAAATGCCGCTAAGACGGCATCAATTAATTTCTAAAGTTATTACCACCGTACGAACTATTTCTATCCTGAAGCGACTCTATATTACGAGTGATGCAAACACGCATATAGTCCAAACAACTAGTAAGCTCCTTCTGATTACTTCTTACATTATTACATTTATCATAGGCGGATTTAAAAACAGAACTAACCTTAACCGAGTCTTTATCTGAAGTTAAAGCCACATCTGCCGTTAAACGATCATATAAACGTAAAGTTTCTAAATCCGTAGCAATCTGACGTTTTGCAGCACCCATATCTGAATTTGCGACAGCCTGAGAAATTCTATCTAAGTTTCTAGACAAACAATTCATAACTTCAGAAGTAGTACCACTACGACAGTTTTCTGCACCCGTTACCCCATTATTACCTGTGACAGAACCAGAACTATATGAATACGAAGAAGAACTAGAAGATGCGGCACCCGCTTTTTCTAATTTAATCGTCGTAATTTCACGCTCTAGCTGAGTTTTTAAACGGTTTAATGTCGCTTCTAAATATTCATACTGCTTATACATCTGCTGTGTTATTATCGTTGATTTTAATGCTACGACATCTTTCATCAATTGATTTTTACTAGAACCACTTTCAAAATTATTTACTTCTTTTATATTGTAAACGTGCGTGCTGCACAAAGCTATTTCGGGGTTAATAAAATCATTGTTACTTAAATCATCACAGCCGTTTTTAGATGCCGCAAATAAAGTACATGGCACAATAAAAAACAACAGTACTACCGCCAAAGGAATTTTTGGTTTTATAATAAATTTTGAAAAGATATCTACAAATGCCATTCCTATTTGCCTTCTCTTATATTTTCATTAACTTTATCACATGCTTCTCTATCACCGTCTTCTTCACACTGACACCATAGATAACTTTTTTCTTCCAATTTACCACCTGCTTGTTCGCATGGTTCTTTATATTTATTTATCAGACTTTCTTGTGCCTCATCCCTAGCTGTGTCAGCACGACTTTTGCTGCCGTTCTCCGCATTGGTGACACACCTACCCTGATCTATATCAAAAATAGTATACGTATTACCACGACATACACATTTTGATTCTTTGGAATTCCAATCCGTATAATTTTTATCCGGACCGTTTTTACACAAACACTGTTCATATTGTGCACCAGTCAGATTTTCACACAAATCGATGAAACTAATATCATTCTCGACAGAGTCTGCAACAGATACACCTTCGGTATAAGAAGATAACTTAGACTGCGGAACACAAACTTTATCAGGTAAAGTTTTCAGTGCTGCATGTTTCTGTAAATCGTTATATGTATTTTCTGTAACCGCACAATATATAACCCCATCATTCATTGGTGTTGTTTTACTGGTTCCCCATAAACTACCATACGAAGACGGTGCATCTTGCTCAATCATTCTTTGCAAAACTTCTATATCAATATCTGATTCTTTCTTACGACTACGGAATAACATTGAGTTATCTAATATTTCAGAGGCACAACCAACCCGAACTTGTACGCCATCTTCACCATCTTCTGGGTACAACCAATTACGTTGAACCTCTTTTTCATCAGTCAACATTTTAATTAACTGACACCCACCATCTGACATTGGTACAACTTGACCTATCTTACAATCCGCATTACCCAGTACAATACCATCTGCTGTGGCCACAGGAACTGATTTTCCATTTGGACAATTATCCTTATTGTAATGCATTACCTGACCTTCTGAGCACAAATATAACCCCCAAACGTTACACGTACCATTCAGCATCATGTAAATATCAGTTATATCAACACCAACCGACTGCGCCAAAATCAAAGCATCATAAACTTCATCTAAAACTTCGTTATACGGATCAAAAAACTCCATCGCTTTGGTTTTAAACATGGACACCCGTTTTGGTCCTGTACAATTACTGCCCGTAGAATTACACCCAGCATATGTAAAAGCATTTTCCATTGCAGCCCTTGCCGATTTCAAAGCGACCTCTGCATTTTCAATCTTAGTTAAAATCTGACCAGATATTTGCTCACGCGCTAACAAATCTGCTGATACCCCCGATGCTGCCGCGACTTGTTGAGCCGTCGTTAAATCTACACCCGCCGCAGTACCGCTTACTACTGTACTTTCCGTACTATTTACGCTTGGGGTTTGGGCCGGTACATTTGCCGTACTTGATGCCGCCGCAACATTCGCAATTGCTTGATTTGTCGCTTCTTGTTGTTGAGCCAAAGCTGCCTGAATCTGAGCCGCAGTATCTGCACTTTGTTGCTGCATTTGCTGTTGCATCTGAAGCATCTGTTGCTGCATTTGCGCCATTTGTTCGGCACTTTGTTCTGCAACAGCCTGTGCCGCCGCAGTTTGCGCATCTGCCGCAGCTTGCGTTGCCTTTGCGTTCGTATTAGCAACAATCTGTGCGGCAATAGTTTCTATCAAAGATTCACCATATTGCTTACAAGATTCATTAATTTCTACACAACCAGAAACAATCGGTTTAGTAACCTCCATTGATGTGCAACCACCAGTTACACATTTGGGCTGCGCACAGCGCAAAATCAAAGCATTACAGTTACCGAAATCCGCCTCTGGAACAGAGTTTACGCTATTCGCACGAGGATTCATGTAACTGTTCCACATGGCATTATTTGTCGCCCCAGACCCACCATTAAAGGCCGTTAAATTACTACCAGCCGTAGTAGCCACAGGTGCCGAAGCATACGCGTTCACACCACACAAAGTAAGTGCAAGTAATAAAAATCTGGATATATTCTTCATTTTCTCTCTTA
The DNA here is from genome assembly GCA_949288265.1 of uncultured Pseudomonadota bacterium. GTDB lineage: Bacteria > Pseudomonadota > Alphaproteobacteria > Rs-D84 > Rs-D84 > Enterousia. Next base: position 5,905 of record CASEJM010000015.1, read on the forward strand.
TCTGCAATTTTAACATAAAAATCTTAAACAGAAAAGATAAAAATAACCAAACCGCAAACATAATTTCTACTCAATTAAAAAAAATTGACAAATCTTGCTTTTGGTATAATATAATAAACATGATTATCAAAAACGGTACACTTTTTTCTGTTTCTGAAGAAGATTTAACTCCAAACGGTGAACTACATTTACCAAATGGCATAACAAGAATAATAGACGGCGTCGGAAATTCATTAAACGGTTTAAAAGCCCTATATTTACCGGATTCAATGAAACGTGTATCATCACTAATATTCAATAATAACCAAAATTTAAAAACAATTTATTTTGGTAAAAAAACTAATTTCATAAATTATGCTCCGTTTAAATTCTGTCCAAACATAACAGCAATTCAAATTCCTGATACAAAGTTCAAAACCTTTCCATTAGAAATATTTTTTAACTTAAAAAAAGTAATTATACGACAAACTGACGATAAGCTTGTTACCCGTTATGTAAAAAAATATCGTAACTCATATTACTATGAAAGTAACATCAGAAATTTTGGAAAAATAAAAACATCAATACTTCAAAAAGTATCTTTTACAAATTCTAAAGAACAAGCGCAAAAAATATGTCTATCGATACCAACAAAAGGACGCAAGTATTTCATAGAAGAAGATATAAAATCCGCAATAATAGAATGTCGTAAATATCTTCTTATGCAAGAGTTTGAATATGCAATATTACAATATAAAACGCAAAATAACATCCGTGACGAATTTTATAATTACGATAATATTTTACGTAGTGCTATGGAAAAGTATATCTATAACTCGCAAATAAATTTTACAAAAGAACGTATTCAGAAAGCTAAAGAACATATAAGAAACATACCCAAATATACAAATTATATACAAAAATTCTTCAAAAAATATGATTCCATAGACAATTTTTATGAAGAACTGTTAGAAATACCTATAGACAAATTATCAAAAAAACTAACACCGAAAAAGACAACAAATAAAAACGTAAACAAATCATGTACGCGCTGGTTAAGACGTCACCCGGTAACAATAGATGAAATGTATTCTATTGTACGCGCAGGGTATAAAAACCCAGGTTCTTTTCCATATTCATGGTTAAAAAAGATACCTAAATCACAACGCGGTAATGCAACGGAACGCCTACACAAACTTTTCAAGAAAACCACATCTAAACTGTATGGTCCCAATAACCCTTCTATACAAGAATATATAAATCTTAACGAGTTAAAAATATTATCAACGGAAATATCAAAAATAATAAAACAACCGATAGATATAAAATATCTGGGTTCCGGAGAATTTTCAAAAACCTATACCCTAGAAATACCGGGGGATAAAAAATATGTCTGGAAAATATATCACTGTGATAATACAGATGCATATATAAGCTCTTATTACCATGATACAGAATTGCAGAATTCTTTTTTACTTGGGGGTAAAAAATATTATGGAAAAATCAAATTCAGAAATATATCAACGGCAGGAATCAGTAATCAAAGAGGTGAAATATATCTAATATACCCTTACACAGACGGAGAACCTGTAAAAACAAGAATACATAAACCCAATCAGATAGTTCAGAAATATTCTTTATTAGATAAAAACCAACGTAACGTTTTAGGGAATACAATAATAGACCTTGGGGCATTACGAATAAATTATTTAAATTGGCAGCAACCAAAACATGTATCAAAAATAATGAATACTATACTATATCACTCATGGAACGACCTTGGATATATTTTAAATAATTATTCAAGCATTCAAATTCGTCAAGCATTGAGTTTTATCAGTGAAAATATGTATGCAAAAAGCTTAGATTTTTATAAAATACAAAAGAAAATAGATTTTTTAAAACAAAAAGCCAAAATACGTTAAGGCCATAAAAAACCCGCCATCAGGCGGGTTATTTTTAATTAACGCTTACGCTTAGAATGTCACCGTATTCACCAGCTTCTTCCGTACCGATATAACACTTAATATGTTTACCGACGTTATTCATCCATTCTTCGTAAGCGGCTTTTTCAGCGGCACTTAAATTTGATTTCTGAATATCACGCGTTGCTTTGTTAATCAACAAACCACCCGCAACACCAGTCACAACTGCACCAATAGTTGGTCCCCACCACTGATTCTTAGAGCCTGAAGAAGAATTTGTATTAACCGCAGCATCTTTCAACAAATTCAAACTTGATTCTGCATTAGACGCTTTACCTGACAAATTATTCTGGGTTCTAACCTCTGATTTTTTACTGCTTTCTGCATTATTAACCTCTCTTTGTGCATTAATCCATGCAGTTACAGAATCATCTGCAGCTTTAATTACATTACTGTCTACTTTTGCCTCTTGGGCTTCTGACTTCAAGCTGGTCATTAAACCAGATACCAAAGTCAAATCATTTTCTTCCCCACTACCAGATTTTATCTTATCTATAATTGTTGTTACGTACTTTTCAACCATTGTTTTATTATCGGTATTAGTACTTTTCTGTAACCCTGTGATTTTTCCAAATATAGAACCATCTTGAATGCCGGCACCTAAATAACCACCACCTACGGCACCGCCAACTGATCCCAGCAACGTTGTCCAGAAAGCCGTTCTTTTCTGACTTTCACGTTGTGCCTCAGTCGCATCTGCAGCCGCAGCATTCGCTAAATCTTCTAATGTATCTGCTGGTATCCAACTTCCACAAGTAAAGGTATCACCGACAGCAAAGTAGGTTGTCGCCCAATCTGCATTTTTCATTTCTTGCTGAATATCAACATTATCAGATTGTAATCTTACCTGAACACTGCAGAACGAACCATATAAATCGTTACTTGGATTAAAGTCATTGCGGGATAAGCCCATAATGCTATATTCATCAGGTACTTTATTTCTTTTCAATTTTACCCACATAAATGTGCTGCCCGTGTCATTAGCTGACATTATGCCACCAGTATTTGAGCTTAAGCACATATTCTGTTCTTCTGTCAATTTCTTGTTATATATTGCTTGGGCTTCTTTTTCAAGGTCATAAATTAACTCACTGAACAATGTTGTTGCGGCCTCATTCTGAACATATGATTCGTAAGATATATATATAGGAGTTTCATAAATCTTACCGCTGCTGTTTAACGTACCACATATGCCACGGGTACCATCACTTGCAGTACATAATTCATTGCCATCAGCATCTGTTTGCGGAACACCATTTTGACCTATAACCTTTGTCGCGGCCCCGGCATCAATCCACGCATCACGCGTATTACCAGAAGCCCCCCAAGAAGATGCGGTCAAAGAAGTCTTTTGAGCGTTTAATTTCGCTTGTTCTACCGCCAGATGATCTTTACATGCAGTTGCTGTTTTAACAGTATCCAGGCACAAGCCCAATACAACCGTATAATCCAATACCCCACCAACTTTATTCATACTTTGATCATACGAAGTTTCGCCAGATTTTGTTAATGATGAATAAATATCGGTACGATTACGATAACAGCCCGTATAATCCGTTCCGCACATAGAACGAACACAGCTTTTCGCAACATTCTCGCATTGTGTACGCATCTGTGCCAGTGCCGCATCACTATAACTTGTTGCCAAAGACGCATTCAACGCAGCAATTACACCGATTGGATCCCCACTATTTTTACTATATTTTGGAAACAGAACATCAAAAGCATTATTATTTATATACGTATAAGTATAGTTACCGGCACCATCTGGATTCGCCGCAGCATATTTGCAATATGCATCCGTATTTACAATATCTGAACATCCAGTTTTTATTTCTTCGTAACTTACTGAATTATTTATTGTCTTATCCGTTGCGGAAAATACCTGATTATAACAAGCCGCGCCACTGCCATCCCCACATACGCGCATTGCACAGGATTTAATCGTATTTGCGCAATTTGTTTTCGCTTCTGTATCAAAATCTTCAATTAATTCTAAAATACGAGCTTTCATTGCAGAATTCATACGAGAAGAATATGCTAATGAAAATACATCTTCTTGTTTCAATTCGTCACTTAAATCTGATGCTGATGGCATCTGCCCATTACCTAAGAACGTAGCATGACAATATTTATTCGAACCAATCGTATTTAAACAAGAATTTTTTATATACGATTGAATTGCAGACTTGCTATTAGAATCCCCAGACATACTAAGCGATGAAGAACCTACTTCCGTTTCTTTTGCAATAGAATCTACAAGATTAATTGTATCAACTGTAGCTTCTTCATAACACTTATACGGATTTATAGCACAAGCATTCAAGATACATTGATCAACAACCTTATAGCAGGTCGACACAGCATTAACTGCCGCCAGCGCCGCACCTTCACTAATCATGATACCAACACGACTATCTGCCAATGGGCTACTTGTCACCGTTTCGGAGCCAAACAGCTCAATCTTACCTTCACTTTGGCAACGAGCCAATGTAGAATCACAGTACACCATCTGCTTTTTGAATTCTGTATTTGTTGTACATAATTCAAAGTCGGATCCGCAAACATTTTCACGTTGCAAACAAGTCGTATAAAGACGTACACAATCACTTGTATTATACATATTAGAAATCGCAGCACCTGCAATCATTTGTCCCAAAACACTGCCATCCGTAGGATATATGTAATCATAAGAATCCTTCGTCGCAACGTTTGACAACGCCGTTATAGAAGATGTACCAAACAAAACATTAACGCCAGAAGAAGTACACTGTGCCAGCGTACTTAAACATTGCGGCATTTTACCATGGAATAAAACTTTCGTAGTACACTCCTCAAAATTAGGTCCGCAAAGTTCCGAACCTTTTAAACAAGATGTATACGCATCTATACAATCTGCATTATTCAACAAATTTGACGTCGAAGATGAAGAGCTTGAACTATTTATATATGCCGTCATCGTCGGCAGTCGTGACGACGCAGTCCCCGTCACACTTGGGCGCGCTGTCAACGCATAAGCTGCAGGAACAACGCCGCAAGCAGCCAGTAAAACCATAGATTTTTTCAGAAAGTTCATTAGACTCACTCCATACTTATTGTATTAAGTATAACATAAAATCAAAATCAGACAAAGGAAAAATGTATGAAATATGAAATATTTGATAAAAAATTATGGGGAACTTCCCCATAATAAAAAAAGCTATCCAATTTCATCTAATATTGCTTTCAATTCCAACATATCATCTGGTAAACGCGCTTTAAAATGCATTTCTTTTCCCGTAACTGGATGATTAAAATCTAACACTTCGGCATGTAACATCTGACCATTATGTCTTCTTAAAAAATCAAGTAATTCTAAATTCTTTACACTGGCCAGTCGTACGGAAGAACGCCCGTAAACAGGGTCACATAATACAGGAAAACCATGTGCAGATAAATGTACACGAATTTGATGCGTTCTGCCAGTTAATAAAGTACACCTAAATTCTGAAACACCGGCACGTGGCCACACATCTGCAACGGCGACTTTAGTATGTGCAGGTTTTCCCCCAGTTTTCACCATCGTCATTTTCTGACGATTACGAGAAGAACGGGCAATATTTCCTGTAATATCCGCACCTTCCCAATTTGGTACCCCCCATACAAACGCTAAATACTTACGCGTCAAATCATGCGCCGTAAAAATTTTAACCAGACCGCGAAAAGCTGCATCTGATTTGGCAAAAACCATCACCCCACTGGTATCCTTATCAAGTCTGTGTACCACCCCAGGTCGAACATCCCCACCAAGTGTAGATAAATTAGTATGATGTAAAATATTCTGAACCAAAGTACCAGTATTGTTACCAGCTGACGGATACATAACCACGCCACGCGGTTTATTTATTACGATTATATCGTCATCTTCATATAAAATATCTAAATCCAAATCACAAGAAACGTTTTCCGCCGCAATATTACTTATTCTTTCTGGTATAATTACAGAAATTTTATCCCCTGCACGAAGACGAGTTGAAAACTTCGTATTTCCACCATTTAAACTTACATTAAACTTTTGAATCTCGCTGCGGGAAAACGCTGGCAATAGATCTGCCAAAAACTTATCTAACCTTACGCCAACATCTGAATCAGCTGCCACAAAATCACGAACTTCCTGCATGGAATACCTATTTATATTCAGACCAATCGGGCCCTTTTTCACACTTTCCTAAATCAATCGTTAATTCACGCCCTGAACTTTCAACAGGACATATTAACATTCCCGTACTTTCTGCCTGATCCGCATCACGTGTTGCATTACGCCATGTAAATTTTATTTCTTCTGGTGCATACAAACACGCAATATGCAGTTCACCATCATGCTTATCATTTGGTCCCAACCAAACGCGTACACCATACCCAAGCCCATAACAAGGGAAACCATCTAAATAATACAATACCAACCCTCGACCAACCAAACTAGATGAAGTTATAAAATTTCCGCGATATTCCGAATAACGCAAACCCGTCAACCCTTCCCAATCTGTACTAGTAGAAAAAATGCTGACGCGCGCTTGCTGATTAGGCTTTGACGGATTATTCCCCCCCTGTTCTCTTACCTGAGGATGACTTGGTTTTGAATCCTCCGCAATTGCCGGATTTAAAAACAAACTAATCGCGAATAACGTATACAGAAAAACTTTCATCTTTTCCCCCATTATTCTTTACTATCTAATTCAACGGCTATTTTTTCTACGTTTGATACGGGTACAGATAATTTATGAGAAAACTTAACTTCACTGCCTGCATCTAATAATGTCGCAGAAGGTAAAAATTTTTGTCGTGCTATAACGTTTCCATTAACGTCATATGAAACGATGACCAAACCTGGAGCCCCATAAATCTGTTCAGACCGATTTACAACCCGCCCCGATACAACAAATTTAGTAATACCACTTTCATCTGTATCGGTTTTTACGTCCATAATTTCCGCAACAATAGGCTTTTCTTGAATCTCTTTTACCTTATGTTGATACAAAACTGCAACCGCAAATATTAATGCCGCCAATAAAGCACATAATGCAGCAATGAATACTAATACCGAATTACGTCGCTGTGGTCGCTGAACAACCCACGTATTACCACAAATCGCACATTTAACGGGTCCAGAAGGAACGACGTCTAAAGAATACTCTGTTTTACAAAAATTACATACTGTTTTCATAATATGATTTATACCATAAATTATTCTAAATTCAACTGATGATATTTTAACCCCACTGCATTTTGAATTTCATTTATTGCGTTCATATAATCTGATGCTGTTGCGTTCTTATTAGTAGCTACCGCATTAAATATACGCCAAGTATCTGTATCCGTATCATCTTCTTCATACACAACCGTCTGCGCCATACGACTTAATTCTTGCAAAGAAACATCCATAAAATTTGCAACACCATAAGAAGCATCCCAATAATAATCAGGGTTAACAGAATCTTCTATTCTATCATGCACTTCTAACCTTGGTGTAATAGATCCAGCAAAACCAACTGTTACAAACATTGCATCAATGTTTCCACCTGTCATATCCAAAGATTTATTAATATTTAATACAACGGGACCATCGTCTGAATATGTCGACAATCCCCCCAAGGTCATATTAGAAACCCATAAATCCCCCGTAGAAAAACTTGTAAATTTTCCAGTATCCGCCATGGAAAATGTCTTAGCCACTTCCATTGTTCTGGAATCTGATGACAATGTGCCAGAAACAGTTGCATTTTGTACTTCTAGTATCTTATCTAATGTAGTTCTATTTTGAAAAATTGTATCAACTGTTACGGCAACCCCCAGGGTAAGACTTTCTGTAAATTCAACCGCGTCGGCATTAAAAAAAGTAGAATTACTTATATCATGTCCACCTAAATTTAAATCAGACAGCATTGTCGCATCTGAAGCATTATCCGTTGGTACTCTGTACAAATACAATGCATTATCACGATTAACTGCGGTTGTCTCGACCAACCCATCTGAAACGTTTAAGCCTAAATCTATCGTGTCTGCTCGCCATGCACCAAACGTACCATAGGCACGATTTCCTTCAATAAAGCCCATAGAATCACCACCCATAGCAACTATTTCACGGGTACGCATTGGCGTTATCTCATCTGAAGAAAAAACTATTACCCCTTGTAAAGTTGCCCGACCATCTATATCACTAGACTTTAAAACACGTAATTGATAACTGCCGGTATCATCTGATGCTAAATCTGGGTTTAAACCGTATTCCGCTAAATCCGCAATATTTACTCTTATAATATTTCGTCCAACTGTATTTAAAAACTCTTCACGATGATCTACTATATAACGTTCCAAAGCAGTTTGAATACTTTCCATCTGTTCTGCAATAGCAACGTTTTCTGCCCGCTGAACAACGCTTTGCTGATACTTAAAAATAAATGGCATAACTATTGCAGCCAGCGCAACGGTCATCAACAATTCAACTAACATTGACCCCTTTTGAGAGTCTTTTCTTAATCTTAGACCAAAATTTTTACTTATGTAACTCATCATTGAATTTCCTTTGGCATGGCAAATTGCCAATCTGATGACATTATCGTATCAAATTCCTTTGGGTCTGGCATCACAGGAATCGTACCACGCGATAAATATAATTCAGAAAAACTTGGTGGCGTCAAAGACGGAAATACCCAACTACCTATTTTTAACGGCGGCGTCGTTGACATTAACAATTCACCAGATATCGTCAAACCAAAATCTTCATAAAATATTATTTCTTCTGCCGACACAAATGAAGTAAGGACAGTGTGTGCAACAATTCCTGTAAATCCACTGATTGTACGACTAGAATCAGACTTTAACGTTAAAACATTTCCAACATTTACCGAATTTACAACAGTCGCCCTGTCTGTTATTATTCTTCCAGATGTTGTGTAATTATCACCATTTAAAGTATCCGCATATATATTTCTAAAACCAGAAACATCGCCAGTAACGCGCATAGAACCAAACCAAGATTTATCCCCGTCAAGATTTGCACCGGACGAAAAATACAATGTATCCGCTGACAAATTACTTGTTTCTATAAATTGACTGGTCGCATTTTTAATTTTTGCCGATTTAGCAAAAATTCCACCTACGTCATAAACGCGATTATAATTCATATTTAAATCACGAAGCATTACATTAAGATGTTCTTCACCTGTTTCCGTTTGATGTAAATATTTTGTTTTATCTTCACCGTCTAAATCCCGTGATATTCGATATATTAAATCACCAGACTTAAAATCTGGTGCAGACACGGCCCACGTTTGTCCGTATGCTATACCATCGTCACCTACGACAGCAGCATCAGAGCCTATATGCCTTGCAACTTTTGAGGTACGTAAATCTGTTTCATCTAAATCAAAAGACAAATACACATCAGTAATAGTTGCCCCATTTACGACATATTTATCAACAAAACCTGCTATAGGTAAGGTGGATATTTCATCTAATTCTTCGTCTGATAATTTTATTTGAGCAACATCCGGCCAGTCATTCTGATTTAAACGAACAAAATTTAATACTTTATCACGCAAACCGATAATTTTATTTGCTTCTGCAATATCTCGCAACGTATCGTTTGTGTCGGAAATTTGACTGTATAACAGTGGCGTTGCCATTGCAACAATCGCCATTGCCAGTAATACTTCCAGCATACTAGCGCCATATTGAATATTAGTAAAAAATTTCATTTTACTTACAGTCACTGCCACCTTCTAATAAACATTGCTTTATTTTTATTCTTTTCTCTAAACGCTGCCAGAAATAGTATTGACATATTATATACTGAGACAAAGACTTTGCATTATAGCGCCCTTCAAGTTTTGATATGATGTCACGACAACTTTGTGTTTTATCGTCATCTGCAGATGGGCGATTTATTATCGAAAAACCATCATTACTAATTGTATTCAAAAGTACATCTGGTAATACTGACGTACCAGCAGGCCTAATATCCAAAACCACAGCCCCAGTTTCCCCTTGGTTCAACGCATCAGATGTCTGATCGCGCATAGTTATATTGGAAACAATTATTGTATTAGTCTCAAGACCTGTACGAGAACTATATTCTAAATTATCTGGGTCAATATACACGTCTTGTCCGCGCGATGCATCTATATAAGAATCTATATCTAAACGTTCCAAACTAAAATTAATATTTTCACTTATAACGTCTCCATTCACAGTCCAATTAGGCGGGCCTGAAAAACTTGTTCGCCCCGCTGTCATTGCAAAATCATAAACGGATGCAGTATTTGAAGTAAAATTACCGGTATCACCAAACATTGATACAGTTCTTGTAGAAAAGTCGTCAACGTATAAAGAACCGCGCGTCAATGATAAAGCAGATTCACCTAAAGGGCTTTGAAAAACGGCACGATCTGCCATCATAACTTCTATTGTGTTACGTACTTTTCTTCCGTCTTCTACCCCATACAAAGACAATGTATTAAATTGCCCGCTATCAAACTCGCCACGACGAGCAAAAATTTCACCGCCATTATTAAAAGAAAATCCCCCCATATCAAGATTAGTTAAAAAAGCGTTATCATCTAAGTTTTGTTCATTTCTTCGCACAACATCCGAATAAGCAGAATCTAAGGCCAAACCAACTAAAATCGCATCACCGGATACAGAAGCATAAAAACCTATTCTTCTTGCCAGTTCGGCCAATTCTACTGCGGATAAATCGCCACCACTTAACTGCAAATACGCGCTAACCGCCATTGGCGTTTTATTTATCACCAAAGATATATCTTGTCCCAAAGCCGTGCGTGGCACAAACCCAAGCGGTAAACCATAAGATTCCAACAAATCAGAAAAAGTATTACCAGAAACAACGGTTGTATTATAAGGTAAATCATTTGCCCGCTCACGAATGAAAATTCTTGCGGCAGTTTGCGCAACTTCTACTTTCTGCGTAGAAGCATACATCTGCGCATCAATATCTCTTGCCGCCAACCGTTGTGCAAAAAACGGTATGAACGAAAATATCAGCGCCAGCGCAAGCAATGCTTGTAACAAAAAATTACCACTTTGTCGCTGCAAGTCCGTCACCCTCCTACACCTGTAAATATTAGCAATTGAAAAAAAATATTGCAATCGCTTTTAAGATTCAGTATCATTTAATCTGTTGAATAAGCGATAGTGATAAAACACTATTAAACATTTTCCTAAAAACAGAAAAAAGAATATGCAAAACAAAAAAAATCAATCGTCTGTCGGGCTGATGATTCAGCGCTGTCATAAATGGCGTCAGAAAAGAAAACAATATATGGATCAGGCTCGTCAAACTGCGGATGAAATTGAACGTGAACGTTTAATGCAAGCGGCAGAACATTATGGGCGTATAGTAAACGCAGAACAGGGTAAAATAGATTCTACTCGTGACCCTAAAGACAAAACGCCTGTCATCGAAGAAACCACAGATATTGTCGATACGATGGAAACTTCTGACGATGATGATGTATCTTTTCCGGATTTCATCACAAACGAAAAATAAATTTTTAGCGCGTAAACCATACTTTACTTCTTGAAATTTTACTATGTTTTGGTATGCTTGCCCCAAAGGAAGTTTAAGCAATGGATAGCAATTATACAGTTTTAGCGCGCAAATACCGCAGTCAAGATTTTAAATCATTAATCGGTCAAGATGTATTAGTCAAAACTTTGACTACTGCCATAAATACGGGACGCATTGCACACGCTTATATTTTTACGGGCATTCGTGGTACGGGGAAAACCAGTACTGCTCGCATTTTAGCAAAAGCTTTAAATTGTCAATCCTCTGACGGGCCGACTGCTTCACCATGTGGGACTTGTGAAAACTGTCGCGCAATTGCAGCAGGACAACATATTGACGTGTTAGAAATTGACGCGGCGTCGCATACGGGTGTTGATAACATGCGTGATATATTAGATGCCTCTCAATATCGTCCTACGAATGGCAGATACAAAGTATATATAATTGACGAAGTACATATGTTATCTACCAGTGCATTTAACGCGTTACTAAAAACACTGGAAGAACCACCAGCACACGTAATATTCATTCTTGCGACAACAGAAATTCGTAAGGTACCGGTTACAATTTTATCACGCTGTCAGCGATTTGATTTAGTTCGCGTACCCGTAGAAACACTAAAACAACATTTTTCTTGGATTGCATCACAAGAAAAAATAGAACTAAGTGACGCCGCAAACGAACTTTTAGCACGGGCCGCGGATGGTTCTGTCAGGGATGGATTATCATTACTTGACCAAGCGATTGCACAAACGGGTGGACACGTTGACGAACAGGCTGTTCTAGACATGTTAAAGCGCGCAGACCGTGGGGTTGTTGTCAATTTTATGGAAACTTTATTATCTGGTGACACTGCCGCTGCTTTGGCAAAAGCAGACGAAATTTATACAAACGGTGCCGACCTTGCAATGTTACTAAATGATATGATGGAATGGACGCATTGGGCGACGCGTATGCATCCTTCAATTCATGCTGGCGAAGTTATAAATTCTCCGTATACTGCCGATCAACGTGAACAAATTAAAAAAATTGATTCTCAGGTATCATTAAACACATTATCAAGAATTTGGCAAGTAATGGTCGCTGCGGTACCAGAAATGCAAGCATCTGGTAATCAGAAACAATGTTTCGATATGTTAATTGTTAGATTAATGCATATTGCCGACATGCCTTCTGTAGCAGATATATTAAAAAACCAAAAAAACCAACAAGCCTCTTCTTCGGTAACGCCACAACCCGTAACGCAACAAAAGCAGGAAACCAATCAAAAATTTAATATTGAAAACGCAAACGATTTGGCTTGCGCATTACAAGCTTCCAAAGAAATATTATTATATTCATATTATACAAGTAATATAGAAGTTATAGAAATATCTAATACAACCATAAAATATTTCGACAGGCGCGGTGATGCGGATTTCGCGCACAAAATGACAACATGGTTGAATGACAAGACCGGAAAAATTTGGACCATGGAACGGATTGAACAATCTCAGAACACGCACACAATTACCGAACAGAAAAAAGAAGAGTTAGAAGCAGACCCAATGGTTGCCAGTGCAATGGATTTATTTACCGACGCCGAAATTGTTGGTGTAAAATGAAACAGGAGATCAACATGACACAAGAACGAGGGGCATCAATTATAGAAGTAATAGGGGTGTTAGCAATTGCTGGATTAATGAGTGCGGCGGCAATTGGTATGTATAACGTAATAAGAAATAATCAGGCACGAAAAATTGCTTCTGTTGAATTGGAACAGATTGCAAAGAACACAGAACTATTAATGGGTATGCGTGATGACTACACAGGCTTATCAATTAAATATCTTGTATCTGCGGGCGCATTAAATAGCTCTAAAGCACCTATTGGGGGTGACGATTGGTCTGTATCGGCGACAAATGACGGTAAAGGTTACTCAATAAATCTTACTCAATTAAGTGAAAGCGAATGCCAGTATTTTACTTCGACGCAACCTAAATGGGCAACTAGTATGACGGCAAATGGTGTAAAAGTAACAGCGACGCCAAATTGTTTTTCAACCAGAACGAATAAAGTTTCTTTTTTAGTGGAAAAATGAATTAAGTAAATGAATTTACATAAATATATTTCTTTATTTATATTCTTAATTATGACGGCGTGCGTGCAATACCATAGTCCTGAAAGATCAACATGGTCGCAATATCTTCGAGGGGCCAGTTTTACCGACATGACAGAAACCGCTCGTATTGCTAAACGTCCTGTTTTTCTTGGTGCGGGGGGTAAACTTATAAGTTCTGTTGAAAGCCCGGCAAAAATGGATTATGGGGACAAATCTCAAAATGATACAGCCATAAGCGTCAATTATATGGCAAATTTAGAGTATGAATTATATGATGCACTTAGAAAGCCTGGTATATCTGTTCAGAGGGCTGGAACAGATGTAGTTATAATTTTAGTCCGAGACGCAATTATGGAACTGAACGTTGCCGACATATCAGCAGACGGGGCAGACACTCTTAAAACAATCACAAAAATCTTAAATAAATATGATGCGACGTTCATGGAAATTGCGGGTTATACAGACGCAATGGCAAAAAAACAGGCCGACGCTTTATCATTAGATATGGCCCAACGCGTTGGTGTATTCTTTTCGCAACAAGGTATTAGTACTACTCGTATGTTTATAGTTGGTCGCGGCTCGGCAAGACCTATTGCGGGTCAAGATGACATCGGTCGTTTAACCAATCGTCGGATTGAAATTCGCTTAGTACCTGCACGATAAATTAAACTTAAAAACGAAATAACTTTCACTTTGAAATTCATAATTTTATTGCTATACTGCCAACATAACATAATAAAAGGATGGAAACATGGCAAATAAAACACCAGCTAACTCGGCTGTAAAAAAATATGTAAAATTTGGTGTAATCGCTGCAGTTGTGATTGTAGTGGCTGCACTAGGTGCATGGGGTATCAGCGCTTTGCGTGGCGGTGGTGCAACCGTTGAAGAAGCAATGGAAGTCGTCACAACAGACGCTGCAAATGCTGCGGATTTACGCATAGCCGTAATTCGTATGGACGCAATTCAAAACGATGCGACCGTATTAAAAGATTTGGCAAAACAACGTGAAAATTATGAAAACAAATTACGTGATGAACTGGAAAAAAGACAAAAAGAATTAGAAGCAGAAAAAGCAGAAATTGAAAAATCTCAGGACGTTTTGTCTCGTGATGCTTTACAACGTCGTATTGTAGACTACCAAAATCGCGTTAATGAATTACAGCGTGATTTAACAGAACGTGCACAAAGCATTGAAATTGCATTTCAAAAAGCTTTGAATGAAGTTCAGAACGAACATTTAAATCCTGTAATTGAAGGTATTATTGAAAAGAAAAATCTATCTATGGTAATAGATGGTCGGTTTACTCGCGTTGGTAAAAACGCTTTAAATTTAGATATAACAGATGAAGTCGTTTCTGCCTTAGATAAAAAAGTATCTAAAGTAAAAATGGACACACCACAAGGTTTCTAAATTAAAAATACCGCCGACACGGCGGTATTTTTTTTACTAATATTTACTTTCATTTTTAATTTAAACGGGTATAATCGCGATATGTTAAACAGAATTAAATCGTGGTTTCTGCCGGCAGCCACCCAAACAACAGCCGGTCAATTGGCCGAAAAATTCGGTCTAAAATTACAAGGTAACCCAGAAACAATCGTTCGTGGGGTTGCACCTATTGCGGACGCAAGACCAGGGCAATTGGCTTTCTATTCTACGGAACAAAATAGCTCTGCTTTTAAAATATTACCAATCGAAGTTTTAAAAAACACCAGGGCAAGCGTGATTTTGCTTCAACCAGAACAAGTTTCCAACGCCCCTAAGGGTGCCACATTATTAATCACTGAATCTCCACGTGGTAATATTGTAAAAATATTAGGTGAAATTTATAAAGAACCTCCTCGCTTTGGTATCAGTAAACACGCAACCATTGAACGTGGGGTATTTTTTCGCAAAAAAAACACTGTATACGTTGCTCAATATGCAACTATTGAACGCGGCGCAGTAATAGAAGAAGATGTAAAAATTTACGCGGGTGCTTATATAGGTAGAAATGTCACAATTGGTCGGGGTACAATCGTTCAGACTGGTGCACATATAGAAAATGCAACCATTGGGGCAGAATGTGTCATAAACGCGGGTGCTGTAATCGGTAAGGACGGTTTTGGTTATACTCGTCAGAACGGTCACAACGTATTTATTCCTCATGTTGGTCGTGTCGTTATAGGCAACCGTGTTTCAATCGGCGCAAATACATGCATTGACCGTGGTGCATTAACAGACACAAAAATCGGAGACGGAACAAAAATTGATAACTTATGCCAGATTGCTCATGGGGTTGTAATTGGATCAGAATGCTTTCTGGCCGGCGGGGTCGGTTTAGCAGGTGGTACCGTTATCGGGGATCGCGCTTTATTAGCCGGGCAAGTAGGAATTGCGAATGGCGTCCATATTGGTAACGACGCAGAAGTTGGTGCACATAGCGGGGTTTTCAGAGACGTTCCTGATGGTCAACGCCATATGGGTTATCCAGCTGGTCCAGGAACAGAATTTATGCGTCATTATGCTTGGTTACGCAAAAACGCAAAACATTAAAAATAGGAGAGTAATAAATGATTGATGCAAAAGGTATCGAAAAAGTCATACCGCACCGCGGTGATATGCGTTTAGTTGATGAAATTCGTGAATACAATCAAACAAGTGGTGTTGGCATTAAATACGTACGTGAAGACGAGTTCTGGTGCAAAGGTCACTTTCCTGGGAACCCAATTATGCCTGGTGTTTTGATTGTAGAAGCGTTAGCTCAAACTGCATGTTTTATCGCAATGTCTCAATTAGGTATCACAGGCGGGAAAAGTCTTGGTTATTTTACAACCATGGAAAGAATCAAATTTTCTCATATGGTAAAACCTGGTGACGTTCTTGAATTGCACGTGGAATTAGTTATGTCAAAAATGCGTTTATATAAATTCCACGGTATAGCCATGGTAAGCGGTAAAAAAGTATCTGAAGCTACTTTTACGGCAATCATAGACGCCGCGGCAACTTCTCCGGAACAAAAATAAAAATCCCGCCAAAGCGGGATTTTTATTTTATCACAAATCAAAGTAACTATTGTAATTCCGCAATAAGATTTTGAATTCTACTCATACTAGTATTATCAACCAAAGCTACAGCTATTGTATATGCAGAATCTAAATCGCTACGTGCGGCATCTGTATTACCCAAAGCTAAATTCAAAGCAGCAGACTTTTCAAAATAGGACATTGCGTTACCAGACAAACTTTCACGTTCTGCCGCACTTGTTGCCCCTTGAATCTGTTCTGATATTACACGAATAGCAGAAGCATAATCATTTATTGCGTCCGCATAATTACCTAATTGAGTATAAGCTTCTGCGCGTTCCGCATAAACCGAAGGTGAAACCACGCCATCTGGACGCGCCAAAGAATTCGTATAATCTGCAACGGCACCTTCCCAATTTTTCAACCATAAATTCAACTGCCCTCTTTTTGCATACAAATCACGTACTTGTAAAACAGCCGAAGGTTTCGCTGTTTGTGCCGCCAACGCATTATTTATATCAGATAATGCCGTCGCATAATCTTCCAATCTCATATTCAACAGCGCACGGTCATAATAAGCAATCGCATTTACCTGATCCATTTCAATTGCACTATTAAAATCTGATAAAGCCTCACGATAGTTTGCGCTTTGCATATAAGCTTCGCCACGCAATATATACATTTCTACGGTTGCATTTCCAGCATCAATCGCGGTGGTTAAATCAGAAATAGCTTCAGAAATATTACCAGCAACAAGCTTTACTTTTGCATTTTCATAATAATCTGATGCCTGTAACAACGCCTCTTCTGTAATTTCGACATTATTTGCCGGTGCATTTACATCCGTACACGTACCATGGCTGCGCCCTAAAATATAAAAAGTTGCAGCAATAAAGAATAATATTATGAACCAATAAACGTAAATAGACAAAGACCACGGACTAAACGATTGCTTTGCATTTGCGGTCTTAGGTGCAATAACTGCACGAGCGTTTTTCTTAACTACCTGCTTCTTATTGGTGGTATTTTTTTTCATGCTAAAACTCCCTCTTCCTTTAAAAGGATTTTAGAGAGTTTTTAACAACGCGTCAATTGTTTTCTGTTCAATTTTGCGTATTTTTCCAACAGATAAATTTCCCAGCTTTATCGTCCCAAAAGAAACCCTATGTAATTTTATCACGGGGCACCCACAAGCACGTAAGACAATACGTACCTCATTCTTTTTACCTTCTGTAACCCGAACTCGTAACATATTATTCTTACCAATTCTTATTTCCATTGGTCTGTATTGAATACCATCAACAACCATGCCTTGCCGCGCACGTTCTAAACCAACAACATCTAACTTAGAGACTCTTGCTATATATTCCCTAGGGATATTAGAAGCCGGTAACGTTAAACGACGCGCTAAATCGCCATCATTCGTAAGCAGCAATAACCCCGTAGTTTTAAAATCCAATCGCCCAACATATTTAAGATTTTTATATTCTTTATCAAGATAATCATATATTGTTTTACGCCCCATCGGATCGTGAGCCGTAGTCATAACATTTATGGGCTTGTTAAACGCATATAACTTTATTTTTTCTTTTCCGTAAATAACTTTACCGTTAACAGAAACGACGTCTGTATCTTCAATAAAAACAACAGGGGTATCAATTATTTTTCCGTTTACGCTTACAAGACCGCGTGCTATTAAGTTTTCTGCCGCTCTTCGTGACGCAATACCACTATCTGCAATAAATTTTGCCACACGCACACTCATAACACAATCCGTCCTACTGCAATTGCTGCGGCTAATTCCGCGCGCAATATAGTTTTACCTAAACCGATCCCCTTCGCACCAGAAGCATCCAAAGCCTTAAATTCAGAATCAGAAAAACCACCCTCTGGTCCAATGAAAATTGTATTCGCATTCTTTATCGTTTCTGTTACTTTTGCGCCATAAACCACACGTTCATCTGCAAAAACAATTTTAGATAAATCTAATTCATTAAATTTAACCTCAGGTAAAATCTGAGGGATACTATTTCTGTTTGACTGTTCTGCAGCTTCTATAATAATTTTCTTCATACGGTCCCAGTTTATATGTTGTGCAACTGTACGTTCAGTAATTACGGGTTGAAATGCCCGTACCCCCATTTGCGTTGCCATATTTAATAAATCATCCGTACGTTTTATCGGAGCAAACATTAAAGTTATACCATTTGCTGGGTCCTTATGTTCCGTTTCATTACCTATAATTATGAAATTACCATCATAAGTTAAATTAGCTTTAAACTCTTTGCCTGCCCCGAAGCCAAGGAATTCGTCACGTCTCATCACGTGCTTTAAATAATGTACAATATCACGAGAAGCAGGTATTTGCATTCCTGATTCTAAAACTTCACCAAGATAAACCCGAGGAATATTTTTCATAAAGTTTTTTAATTCTGATTTATAATCTTTAAAAATTCTGATATAATCATAACACAATGGTTGAAAAATTCAAGATTTTATCCGCAGGTGGTAAGTCTAAAGGCTTGAATATATTCAAGTCCTCTGCTTATAAAGAACATCAGCGAACCCCGATGGCTTCGCTGTTTTGGTCTTTACGCTGGTCTGTCGGTATATGGCTGGTTTGTGCACTGGCATTTGGACTATCTTTCTGGATTGAACACATATGGCGTTATGGTTGGTCACCTGCAACTGCACATTGGTCTGCTTTATATTTCAATAATATGTTAACAAGCGGTGGAATATCTATATTGGCAGAAGTACCTGCATGGTTCATAAGAACGCTGTTACGTACGGATATTGCTTGTATGGTACCGTTGCTACCCATAATCGCTTATTTCTTTATGTCAGATGCGACACTAGTCAAAGAATTTAACCCATATGGTAATGATAAATTTGACGAGAAATCTTCTAATAAAGCCACGAAAGAAGATATAGAAAAAATGGGACTTTTAAAGGGTTTTATGATGGTATTAGGGTATTTTAAGAAAAAACCCTTAATGATGAACGAATGTTTATCCGCATTATGTGTTGCGCCTCCGGGGACAGGTAAAACATATGGCGTTGTTGTTCCTACCATATTTGAATGCAACGAAGTATCTATGATTATTAACGATCCGAAACCAGAATTGTACCAATGTACGTCTGCATACCGTTCTACGATTGGGCCTGTGTTCATTATGAACTGGGCGGGTCAAGACGACCCAGAACGTGGAATTTACTATCCGTCTTGGAATCCGTTATCACCGGAACACGTGCCATTTAACCAAGAACAACGTGATTTGTATGTTGATTCAATATGCAACGTTTTGGTAGCAGACAAAGCGTCTTCAACCGCGGATCCACACTGGACTATTTCTGGGCGTGCCGGATTATCTGGATTAATTCAATTCATGATTTCTAAAGTAGAACGCGCGAAAGCCGATGATTATTTTTATTCGCGTATAACTTCCGGTACGTTTGATGAAGAAGACGCGGCAGTTCTTGGTGATTATTACTTATCAATGATGAACGATCCTAACGCTTACGCGGCATACGCTTTGCTACAAAAAGGCGAATTGAATGCTATGAATTATGTTCACATTGGTACGTGGGATAAAATACCCGATTCTTGGAAAGGTAAAGAAGCGTCTTTGTCAATGATTTTAGACTGGATAAATTCCAGTCAAATTGGTCTTGCACAACAACAAGAAGAACGCCGCCGTCAGGGCGATCAAATGGTAATGATGGAAGACCCTATGCACGACTTATTTATGAATGCCGTTGATGAAGCGCGTAGGTATTCATACGCACATAGGGCTGTTTTAGAATTAACGCAATTAGCAAATACACCTGACAAAGAACGCGGGTCCATAATATCTACTATAATGGCGGGACTATCAATATTCCGTAACGCAGCTGTACGCAATCGCACCAGCCATTCAGATTTCCACTTTTCTGATTTACGCGGACTACGCGATCCACGCGACGGTAAGATAAAGCCCGTTACAGTATATCTATCAATTAACATGGTTGATGCAGAAGCTTTAAACCCAATTACAGGCATATTCATTGAATTAATGACTAACTTCTTATTGGCAAATAAACCAGAGCAAGAAAATAACGGTGAAAGACTGGGGCCATATCCTGTATTATTCATATTAGACGAAATGCCAAAGATGCAAAAATTACAGGCAGTTATACAAGGTCCAGATCTTGGGCGCGGTCAGAAAGTTTCATATTTAATCATCGGTCAAGACTTACACCAAATTCAAGAAAAATATGGGGCAGATGCGGCAGCTACTATTATATCCACTACGGCGGCAAAGGTTGTTTTACGACAAAACGACCCAGATACAGCCCAACGTTTCTCTGGCATGATGGGGTATAAAATTAAAATAAAGACAGTAAAAGGTCCTGACGGCAAAGAAACAGAAGAGAAAAGCCAAGAACCATTATATTCCCCGATGGACATTATGAAGCTTGATGATAAAAAACAATTGGTTATATTCCAAGGGTGGTATCATCGCCCTATAGAAGCCGACAAACAAATGTCATTTGCGGACCCACGTTTATCCAGTTATATGGCAATGGGGGCATGCAGTCCGCTGCCAGAATTCTTAATACCAGCGCATCATGTGGCCCTTGGTTATTCTGGTAATCCACGAATGTATATTCCGCAAACAAAAGAAATAAAGGAACTTGAACCAATAAAAAAATAATACCAGAAATTCTGGTATTATTTTTAGAAAGTCAACCGCATACCAACTGCTAAGAACGGTGTTTCGGTTGTCATTCCCAGCGACATCCAAACATCGACATTTTCACTGTATTTATACCTGAATGACGCAATTGCCGTGTGGTCCATATAATCTTTAACATCACGATTCCAAACGCCAGTATCAGAAAATATATAAGTTAATGATACACTATAATTCAAAATATCATAACTAATACCCGTACCAACTGCCAAACCGTCTGAAACAGGTCCGATTGGATTTTCATCATAAATTAATCTTGCCGTAACACCCCAAATCCAACTATTATATTGCAAATTCATTCCGCCAGAAACCTGGGCCCGCCAATCTGCATAAACGCGCGGCGTATACGCGTCTGTACGATAACCATCAGGATGCGACATAAAGGACGCCCCAAAAGCATATGCTGTTTTTACCTTACCAGAAGGCTTACGAATTTTTATCGCGGCGTCTAACGCATAATCATAATCATCTGTTATACCAGAAATTGACAGCCCATATTGATTATCACCAATCGGCATAGTTGCAAGATTTAACCGCAACGCACTACGTCCAGTTGTAATTGTTGTATCAGAAATGACGGGACCCGCCGGATTTATTTTTTTATAAAATAAAGGTTTATCATTTACACGCAACCCACCAACGTCAGGCAAACCTACCCCCAACTTTCTAGCAATAGAATCTGTAAAACCTATTTCTGCCCGACCATAATTTACATTCTGCCAATATGTAAAAGCCTCTCGCATAAATTTATCTTCATCTATAGCCGCAGCATCTATAGCATATACCAAACCCAAAGTATTTCCATCTGTAACAAGATAGTCCATTTCCCCGCGAACCCGCCAGTCACCAATGAAATTTGGGGTTTCAAAATCTGGTTCTAAAACACCTGCCGTACCATAACCCGTTAATTTCAAACCAAAGCGCCCACTATCATATTGTAAAGCACTTGCGGAATTAGAAATTACTGCTGCTAAAAATGCAGAAATTGCAAATATAGATATTTTCATTATTATGCTTCCTCGGCTTCTTTAAGTATCGCGGCTCTTAATTTATTATAAGCACGTTCTTCTATCTGACGCACGCGTTCACGAGATATACCATATTTCTGAGATAAAGACTCTAGCGTTGCAACAGGATCTGACAGGCGCCTTGCCTGTAATATTTCTCTATCTCTTTCAGGTAACTTTTCTAGATTTTTGCGTAACAAATCATACCCGCGACGCCGAAATTCAATTTGCTCCATATTATCTTCAACGCTTGTTCTATCATCTGGCATATTAGATAACACATCACGCGCATCGTCATCAGAATGTACAGGAGAATTTAATGAAACGTCACGTGCAGATAGTCGCGTTGACATACGTTTTACATCATTTTCTGGAACCTTAAGATAATCTGCAATTTGTTTTGTCTGTTCCTCGGACAAATTACCGTCCATTATACCCAAGGCTCGCTTGGCCCTATTTAAATTAAAGAAAACGCGCTTCTGATTAGCAGACGTACCAATCTTTACGATTGACCAATTGTCTAAAATCGTTTCATATATTTCCGCTTTTATCCAGAACATAGCGTATGTAGAAAACCTGAACCCCTTTTCTGGATCAAATTTCTGTAACGCCTGCATCAACCCCATATTACCACTTGCTATTAATTCTGCAAAGGGTACGCCATAATTTCTAAAATCATATGCAACAGAAACCACCATACGCAAATGACTGGCGACTAACTTTTCTGCAGCATTTTTATCTTTATCGCGCACCCATTTTTTTGCGTATTCATATTCCTCTTCGGCAGATAAAATAGGGAATTTCTGTATATTTTGAATATACTGGGCCAAACTGGTTTCGTCGTTTACCCCACGGGCTGCGACCAGACTTTGACTTTGTACTGCCGGTAAAGCGTTCTTGATTTGCTTTTTCATAACTTTTATAGTATAGCAATAAAATAAGAATTATCAAGCCACCATAATTAAGAGGAGAAATTTCAAATGGCATCCATCTTGGAAAGAAATAAAAAGTTAAAACCAGCTAAAAAAACGCGCGAAGAATATGCAGAAGACGCTTTGTATCGCGAAGTTTGGGAAGAAGTAAATAATGATAAAACCATGGCTTTTATTAAAAAATATTCCCGACACATAATTGCAGGCGCACTGGCCGTAATGATTATTGCAACAATGGTTGTAATAGGCGTCAGAACTTATCATTCTCATAAAATAGCAATCGCAGAAAATTACGAATTAGCTGTACAAAAGTTAGACTCAAACATGTTAAATTCTGTTGCAGAAAACGCCGGGGGTGCAACGTCTGATTTAGCTTTATTTCAAGCATACTTATTAGACAACGACATTGAAAAATTAGAACGTTTAGCAAACGAAGGTCATTCTCGTGATTTCCGTGATTTGGCGCGTCTTCATATTATAGGATTACGCGGTGACGATATGAGTGCCGAAGAAATTGAAAAATATTTATCACCGTTAAACACGAAAAAATCACCGTATTATTATACAAGCAGACTGACAGTCGCAGAAAAATACTTAGCCGAAGGTGATAGAAAAAGCGCAAACAAATGGCTAGACATCATAATAAATGACGCAGAAGCTCCAGGGATGATTTCTGCTACCGCTCAGGCATTAAGATAATACAGGTATAAACAGATGCGAAAAATTGGAACGATTTTTTGTTGTTTAATATTAGTGTCAGGTTGTGCAGAGCACGACCCCATATTACCAGGTGAACGTATACCAATTTTTAATACTAAAAACATAAAAATATTAAACCAGAAAATTGAAAACCTTCCTGAAACGGTAGACGTTACAACAGAAGAAGATTGCCCTTATACCCAAGATTCTTCTAATGTTATACGAAATGGGGACACAAAAATATTCAGTGGTTTTCCGACAAATAACGCCGTTGAAAGCGCACAAAAACCAATATGCAAAAGCGGTTATGTTTATGCAGGACTTACGACTGGGGAAGTTATAAAAATCGCCCCTAAAAGCCGTAAAATTATTTGGATAGCAGACGTGTTTCGCACCAGTAATATGACAGGTGGCGCATCAATAGTAGATATTGTGGCCCCATTAATTGTACAAGATGGTTATGTATATGCCGGCGGTTTAGGTGACGCATTCTGTAAAATAAACGCCGCGTCCGGAGAAAAAAAATGGTGTACAGAAATAAGTACTGCACTGCCATTTATAGTTATGGGGAATGCCGTATTTGTTACGGGTACAGATAACAGTCTTTACGCGGTTCGTACGTCAGACGGGGCAATATATTGGAAAACAGCGATAAAAGAACAAAACAAACCAACGTATGAAAAGAAAGTTATTACTGTTGGTAATGAAAAAATAAATGCCGAAACCGGCGAGAAATTATCTAAGTAATGAAAAGCCCGCATATTCTTGCGGGCTTTTTATTTAACCTTTATATTGATCAAACGTTTTAATTACAATCTCAGGAAAATCCTTTTGCTGCGGTATATCGCGCAAGTATTGCCGATATGATTTATAAAGCTTCTTTTCTTCGTCAGTAATAGGGAAATCAATAACCATATACTTATCTGTCTGCTTTAGCAAAAAATCTCGTTCTATGCGCTTTTCTTTGGCCAGATCTTTTATCACTTCTTCTAAGCGATATGTACCATTACCCAACGAAACGCTTTGTAAATTTTTACCATTACGGTTATTCCAGTTTACAAAATCAATATGCTGTTCTTTATTAATAACTTGTCCTGATATAAACATTGTCTGTCCTCCTCTTTATGCTGCTTTACCTGAAACAAACCAATAACCATAGTTAGACCCAGATACACCGGCATATCTACAAACGAATACGAAACTAGTTTCTGTCTGGTTGTTATATCCTGTATCGTAACCACTTGCCGATGTCTTGCCGTAAAAACCCTGAACGATAGTATAATGGCTATCAGACATAGGAATCGGTAAACTTACAGTATTTTCTGGAGATGTTGGGGGCATAATATATCCACCCTGCTCAACCCACCCAGACTTATACATACGATACCAAGTGTAACTATTATCTTCTGTGGGTAATTGAGAAGCAACCACATAATCGCAATTAGTTGATAAGTTAGATAAATCAGTTTTTAAAAAACTGGTCGCAGAGATAACGCCATCTGATATATTAATGTTCTCACCGGCCGTAAGTTTATCCTGTTTATTTTCAACCGCGTCTTGAATAGTTTTTAAGTCAATTACCCGAAAAGCATTTGCCTGATTTATGCTGTTTATGCGAGTTCCATCATTACCTATATCGGCAATTTTTGCATAACTTCTATTAGTTCCATCTGGAATATATTTTATAAAATTGCTTTCTTCATCATACTTATAAATTCCCACATCAACAGCGACCAAACCGGAAGCATTTGCCCATAATTCCTGTCTGGAAAAATCAGGGAAAGTATAAACTTTCACTTCATTTTGAACATTCATAGAGTTTTTCAAACTTCCATCCGAGTTTATGCCATTAGGTGCCAAAACTTGTAATCCAGGCAGTGTGAATGCAGTTATACCAATAAATCCGACGCAGTTGAAAATCTGGTCTATACTTATTACTGTGCCAGCAGAATTCATAGAAACTATCGCAATAGGTAATGATATATTATATACATTCCAGGTGCTGCCAGCATTATTTGTATATTTTATCTGATTGTTTGCAGTATCATACCATATATGAGTATTACCTGTTAAACCTGTTGGGACTGTATTACCTGACCATTCTCTTTCAAAAGGAAAATAATCATCAGAAGATGGGTTATAAACTAAAAGTCCTTGTGATTCACCAAAATTTTGAACAGTTAATGTTTTATCGCTTTGTAAAACTGTTTCTGTAAAGACCCCAACGCCATTAGGAACATAAACAACGCTTCCAGCTTTTAATGTAAGGACTCCGTTTTCTAGCGTAATTTTTACCTTTTGCGGTTTTTGTACTATACAATTAGTGATTTTATTACTTAATTTTTCAATATTTGAAACGCTTAATGGCAAAGCATTTGTACCGGCACCAGACAAACTTTCATCGTGACTTACAGCCAACAAACCTTCTGCCCCCGAAGAAGCCATTGCCGAAGTAATAATGTTACCATCTATACCAACTTGTAAAAACTTTCCTGCGTTTTCTGAACCTTGCTGAATACTTATTTTACCAGATATCTGGTTTGCATAAGCATCATACGTAGCCACTTTAGTTGATGTAATACCAGAATTAGTTGCTTGCAATTGTACATTTGTTAGTAGATTCTGTTTTTCCGCCAATGCACTAGAAACTTCGCTTTTGGTTGCATACAAAGACATATCATGAGTATGATTTGCTAATGCAAAATTACTTGTATCTGGTATTTCGTCTTTAGTTGCGAAATCACTTGTGTCTGGAATTTCATCTTTAGTTACAAAGTCGCTTATGTCCGGGAACTCATCTTTTTTTACAAAATTACTAACGTCTGGTATTTCATCTTTTCTTGCCAGTTCGTCAAGACCACCCAAATTATCTATTTGCTCCTGTATAGAATCTACGAATTGCACAGCATTTTCAATATTTGCTATATCCCCATCTAATTCATATATATCTTTCATAAACTCTAACATAAAATTAAAGTCAGCATTTAAACTTTCTGTTTGTATAGGTAAAGTCGGTTGATAATCTATGACACGTGATAAATCTATTTTACGCCATATACGAATAGTCGCGCCTGATACAGGTGCTGTATTTAAAACAATTTTACCACCTGGATACATACCATCACTTTGTAAATTTTTAGAAAAAACTACGGTATATTCACTAATTTTTAAGATCTCAGAATTTATAGAAACTTTTACATCGGCAGCTTTAAAAAAGGGAAATGCAAAATCAAACTCTGTTGTTGAACCGTCACCGGTATATTGTATCAGATACATTTATTCTCCTTTTATTTTTTATAAAAAATAACCCGCGCAAAAGTCTTGCTCGGGCAATTTAAAAGTCCGCCGGTGGCGGACTAAAACTTAATTTTTATGTGGCGCTATTATATCATAAAACTCGAAAAAAATCAAGCATACAATTATAATAAACATGCCAAAGTTGCACTGGCATTTTTCAACATAAACCAACCTATACGGTAATCTGTTACATAAATTGTAATTAGAAACAAAGCCAATATTGCAATTACTATAATTACGTTGCTACGCTTTCCGCGCATACAATACAATGCGATGTTATAAAATAGAAACAATACGTATGTATCAACCAACAAGCTTATAACCCACATTGAAGTACAATTAAAAGCCAACGCGTTTAAAACCAAAACAACTGGGTAAATGAAAAATACAGAAGCCAAGCCTTTGATAGCAATTTCCCAGTCTCGTTCACCACCCGTTATTTCTGAAACAAGCATCATCAAACCACCAAACACGAAAAGCAAAGCCACAGCAAGCACAGGAACGATTATAAGAGCTGTAAAAACAGCACCTATTGTTATAGTTGCACCGCCAATTAAACGAAGGAACAATACCAAACAACCGCCAAGCAATCCATAAATGAAGGCTTTTAACATGGATTCTTCCATATTTCCATCAGCCACTATTTTAGTGAAATAACGTTTTGGGTTTATCAATAAATTTTTTAAGCGTTTTAAGCCCTTTTTAATTTTTTTCATCATTTTGTACCCCCAATTTGATTATTTCTATTTTTGCTTTATAATTAAAAAAAATCAATGGAAAAAGTTATGTTAAAACTAACAATTGTAGGTCGCCCAAATACTGGTAAGTCGACTTTATTTAATGCATTAACCGGAACACGTGATGCCTTGGTACACGATCGCCCTGGGGTTACGCGCGACACAATCAGCGGTCAAATGCGCGATCGCGCTTGGGAAATATTCGACACGGCGGGCCTTGAAAACGCAAAATCTGGTATTGCGGCAGACTCTACGAACATGGCTTTAGACGCAATATCTTCGTCTGACGCGATACTTTTCGTCGTAGACGGGCGCGTTGGTTTAACCTCGTCCGATATTGATTGGGCTCGTTTAGTTCGCAGAAAAACACATTCACCAGTATTACTAATAGTAAACAAATCTGAATCTGCTAAGCGTTTAGCTGATATACACGACTTTTATAAATTAGGTTTTGGCGAACCTGTAACAATTTCTGCAGAACATAAAAAAGGTTTCGATAAAATATATGAATTTCTTGATAATATATTACCTGAAAACCAATCAGATAAATTAGAAGAAGAACCGCAGAAATTAAAAATCGCAATTATGGGGCAGCCTAACGTTGGTAAATCAACATTAGTAAACCGCGTACTTGGTGAAAAACGACAAATAGTTATGGACGCGCCCGGTATTACAAGAGATACGGTAAAAATACCAACAAAATTTTACGGTCGTGCTATAGTTATTATGGACACAGCGGGACTTCGTCGTAAAGCCGGGGTTAAAGATGACGTTGAAACACTATCTGCATTAAAATCATTAGACGCCATTGAAAAATCAGACGTCGTAATATTGGTTATAGACGCAACAAAGAACATAGAAAATCAAGCCTTAGGTATCGCAGCACGCGTATATGATGCTGGTAAAATATTATGCGTAGCATTGAATAAGTGGGATTTAGTAGAACCAGAAGTCCGAGATGAAAAATTGCTAAAACTAAAACATCAGTTTACAAATTCTTTTCATCAGATAATAAAACCAATGATATTGGCAATCTCGGCCGAAACCGGTACGGGTGTTCAGAACATGTTCCGCCGTATATACGAACAATGGGATATATCTAATACAGATGCTCCAACAAGTTTGATAAACCGTATAATTGAAAAATTAATAGACGCACGGCAACCACCAATGTCACGTTTAAAACGCCCTATGAAAATAAAATTCGCACGACAAACCGGACGTCATCCAATGAAAATAACCATAAACGTCGGTGGGGCTTCTGACATCCCAGAATCTTATACTAGATACCTTCGACGTGGTCTGGCAGAGGCGTTGCATTGGGAACATTTACCGATCATAATTGAATACAAAAAAGAAGAAAACCCATTTGGTGAAAAATAAAAAAAAACACCGGTAAAAATCGGTGTTTTTTTCAAAAGAAGATTATAATTTCGCGCGAATTTCTTCTACCTCGTAACATTCTACGCGATCACCTTCTTTCAAATCATTATACTTATCAAAAGACATACCAAATTCGACGCCGGCACCAGAAACTTCTTTTACTTCGTTTTTCTCACGACGTAACTCTCCGATTTTACCGTCATAAACAACCACATTATTACGTAACAAACGAACAAAAGCATCTTTCTTTATAACACCCTCACTTACACGGCAACCGGCAACTTTAATTCCTTTGCCTACTGTAAACAAAGCTATGACGTCGGCGTAACCAATAAAGTTTTCTTTTCTTTCTGGTGCTAATTTACCAGATAAAATTTCTTTAATTTCATCTGTAATTCGATAAACAACACTGTGATAACGAATATCAACCCCAGATGCACGCGCCATATCACGAACCGCCGCATCCGCACGAACATTAAACGCAATTATTACGGCCCCAGACGCAGCAGCCAAACGAATGTCGCCTTCTGTAATCTGTCCGACACCAGATGATAATATATCAACCCCAACCTTATCAGTATTTATATCTTTTAACATATCGTTAATTGCTTCAACGCTGCCTTGTACATCGGCACGTAAAACAATTGGCAAAACTAATTTTTTATTTGCATCACGTTTTGCAAACAATTCTTGTAAAGAAGAACGTTTTACAGCATTTGCCTTATCACGTGCTTTCTGTATACGATATGTAGCAACCTCACGCGCTTGAGCTTCTGTTTCCATAACGTGTAATTCGTCACCGGCGCTTGGAACTGCATCCAACCCCAAAACAACTGCAGGTTGCCCAGGTTTCACAGATTTTACGCGTTCGCCAAAAGAATTTATCAAACCACGTACACGCCCAAAAGTTTCACCCACAACGAACACATCACCAATAGCTAAAGTTCCCTGACGCATCAATACAGTTGCAGTTGCCCCAAGACCACGTTCCATTTTTGCTTCAACCACATACGCAACGGCAGGCATATCAGGATCCGCCTTTAAATCCATGATGCCGGCTTGTAATAAAATAGCTTCTTCTAGCTTTTCTAAGCCTATATGTTTAGTAGCCGAAATTTCAACGCATTGAACGTCACCACCAAGTTCTTCAACCTGAACTTCTTGCTGAAGTAAATCCATCTTTACGCGCTGCGGGTCAGCATCAGGTAAATCAATCTTATTTATTGCCACAATAAAAGGTACTTTTGCTGCTCTAATATGATTAATAGCTTCTATTGTCTGAGGCATGATAGAATCGTTTGCCGCAACAACAAGAACAACTATATCCGCTATCTGCGCACCACGAGCGCGCATAGCCGTAAACGTTTCATGACCAGGCGTATCCAAAAACGTAATCATAGAACCTGATTTTGATTTTACCTCATATGCAGAAACATGCTGTGTAATTCCCCCTGCTTCACGTGCTGCAACATTGGCATGACGAAACGCGTCCAACAAAGAAGTCTTACCATGGTCTACGTGTCCCACAACAGTTACAACAGGAGAACGTGGCTGTAAATGTTCCGGATCAGGTTGACGTTCCAATTGTTCTGCATAAGGTTTAACATCAACGCGCTTTACTTTAGCCCCAAATTCACCTGCAATTAATTCGGCAGTATCAGCATCAATTGATTGGTTCTGAGATACCATCATCCCCATTTCCATCAACTTTTTAATTACGTTACCAACCTTTTCCGCCATAGCAGCCGCTAAATCTTTAACCGTAATCGTATCACCAAGACTTACAATATGTTCCACTTTCTGTGGGGCATTAAATATAGCCCTAGCTTTTTCACGAAAACGCTTTAATGACGCCTCTGAACGGCGGCGATTCGCCCCGCGTAAACCTATTTCATCATCATCGTCATCACCACCGATAACAATGTCATGCAGTGATATCTTACCCGCTTTTTTAAAATCTTTTTTAGAACCAGAAAACTTAGATGATCGGCCCATATCCATATCATCTTCGTCACGGTTTGGTTTTGTACGTTGTTGCGGTGAAGAAAACTGCTTTTTCTGTGGTACCACTGCTTTTTCAACAGGTACATCAACGATATCCTCGACGACATTTTCACGTGCAGCAAGCTGTTCTTTTACCTGTTCATATTCACGATTTTCACGAGCAATCTCAGCTTCACGTGCAGCGCGTTGAGCCGCCTCTTCAGCGGCCCTTTTCTGCCGCTCTTCTTCACGTGCACGCGCAGCTTCTAATACCGCCCGTAATTTTTCATCTGCTGCGCTTTTAGGTGCGGTTGGTGTTGTTGGTTCTTCCCGCAATTCCTTGCTGCCAGGAGCCACAACACGGCGGCGACGTTCAACAAATACCGCGTCGCCTTTCTTACTTTGTACCGCATCTATCGTTACTGATTTTCCAAGTGTCAATGTCGCCATAAAACATACTCCGTTAATTATTCTTCACCCTGCGTAATACCATATGCCAATTCACGTGCTTTCATTATAACGCGCCCAGCCAAACGCTGACTCATAGTATCTTCACCTAAGATTTCAATCAATTCATCCACAGACAAATCCGCAAGATCTTCCAAAGATTTTATCCCGGCATTACCTAACTGCATTATAATAGGACGTTTTATAAAATCAAAGTCTAACAAATCGTCTTTCATCCCAAGTTTATGACCTTCTTCTTTATACTGGGCTTCTTGACGTGTCAAATAAGCCTTTGCACGGTTTTGTAATTCTGCCGCCAATTCAACGTTAAATCCTTCTATACTCTGCAATTCTGATACATCAACAAAGGCAATTTCTTCAATTGTTCTAAAACCTTCTGTGATCAATAAATGAGCCAACATTTCATCAACGTCAAGCGCACTTATAAACAATTCCGTCTTTTCTTTTACTTCTTTAGCTCTACGTTCTTGTTCTTCGGCTTCATTCATAACATCAATATTCCATCCTGTTAATTGGGAAGCCAAGCGAACGTTTTGACCGCGGCGACCAATTGCCAAAGACTGCTGATCTTCATTCACAACAACAGCTGCGCTACGAGTATCTTCATCAACGATGATTTTTGCAACTTTTGCCGGTTGCATTGCATTGACAATAAATACGGCCGGATCATCTGAATACAATATAACGTCTATTTTTTCACCGTGGCATTCGTTAATAACAGGTTGAATTCGAGTTCCTTTAATACCAACCGTCATTCCAACCGCGTCAATAGAAGGGTCTTGTGTTTCAACGGCGATTTTCGCGTGACTACCTGGGGCACGTGCGACAGATTTTATTTTAATTATGCCCTCATAAATTTCTGGTACTTCTTGAACAAAAAGCTTTTCCATAAACATAGGATGTGTACGAGTCAGGAAAATCTGCGGTCCAGAATTAGAACGGGCAACGTCCATGA
Source organism: uncultured Pseudomonadota bacterium (assembly GCA_949288265.1). Classification (GTDB taxonomy): domain Bacteria; phylum Pseudomonadota; class Alphaproteobacteria; order Rs-D84; family Rs-D84; genus Enterousia. Next base: position 38,744 of record CASEJM010000015.1, read on the forward strand.
TCAACGCCCGAACGCGATCACCAACCCCAAGACGTTCACCTGGTATTAATTCAGTACCTTTAATGTAACCTTCTGCCTTACCGTTAATGTCAACGAAAACATTACCGAATTCGATACGTTTAACAACACCGCTGACGATATCGCCAATATTATCCTTAAATTCTTCATACTGGCGCCCTTTTTCAGCATCACGAACACGAGCTGTCATAATCTGCTTAGCCGTTTGAAACGCCATACGACCAAACTCAGGTTCCGGCAACTGATCTTCAACTATGTCACCAACCTTTGGATCTTTCGCATATTTTTTTGCTTTTTCAACGGTCAGCATAGTATTTGCATCATAATCATCACCTTTTGATTCCGGTGAATCAATAACCTCAAACAAACGCTTTACGTGGATGGCCCCATTCTTACGGTCAATCTCTGCCGTAATATTAAATTCTTCGCCATATTTATGTTTTGCTATTTTTGCAATGGCAGCTTCTAATGAATCAATAACTATTTCACGGTCAATCTGCTTTTCCTGCGCCAAAGAATCAATCGCCAGCAACAGGTCTTGACGGGGCATAGAAACAAAAGACATTCTGTAATCTCCTTCAATTTGTTTTTTATGTCTCTTTATTAAAAGAGCGGGGTTTTTCAACCCCGCTCTTAAAAAAACTTTTAAGAACATAGTAATTATTTACGCCGAATCGAATAAAATCAAGAAAAATCTGTAATTTTTCTATCAAATCTTAATGCCTGTTATAAATAAGATTTGACGCTATCGCTTTTGGGCTTTATACTGCGAAATATGAGAATACTAAACAGATATTTCACGCGTCAATTAGTCGCGATTTTTGTCTTGCTTTTACTGGTATTAACCGGTTTGGCTTGGATGTTACAAATCATGTCCATGATGAAATTTCTACTTAATTATGGCGTTGATTTATCCAGCTTTATCGGTATGACAATGCTAATGATACCTTTCATAGTATCAATCATAGTACCATTCGTTACATTCATCGCAATCATTTTTATATACAATAAACTAATATCAGATAACGAAATCACAGTTATGACAGCTTCTGGTCTTGCCCCAAAGCAATTGGCTCGACCGGCTTTGGTAATGGCATTAGTATTAACTATATTACACTTCATATTAAACGTATGGATTGTACCGCAAAGCCAATATATGTTTTACGCAACGCAATGGAACTTACGTTACGGATTAGCACACTTAAAATTACAAGAGTCCGCGTTTACACAATTAGCTGATGGTTTGGTCGTATACGTTGATAAAGTCTCTGGTCACGATTTAAGCCAAGTAATGCTATCAGACATGCGTGATAAAGCTTCACCCATGACTATATTTGCAGAAAAAGGAAAATTAGTACCAACAGAACGCGGTTTATCAATCGTCATGAAAAACGGTTCTTTACAATCTAAAAATAAAACGCTTACCACAGGAACTTTTGATAACTTTGATATGGATTTAAACGTTGGCGACAAAGAGGGGGAAAATTCTTTCCGAGTGCGCCGCGTACCTACGTCAACGCTTTTAAAATCTGTTCTAGATTCTCCGTCTGAAAAACAACATAAAATGGTACTAGCAGAGTTAAGTTCCAGAATTCTTGGTCCAATTATGAATCTTGTGCTTGCCGCGTTATGCGTAACGATACTTTTACGTTCATCTTTACTACGTCGTAGGGCAAGTTTCGCACCGGCGATGGCAGTTGCGGCAATGGCGCTAATTATGTCATTATTTATGTCTTCTTCAAATATGATAAGCAGCGTAACAGAATTTCTTTTATTAATGCTTGCGATCATTGTAACATTGGGTGGAATATTATTTATATTATTTAAAAAATGAAAAAGTTTAACCCCATTTTAATAGCTTGTCTTATACCTGCTGCAAGTACAGCAGCCACTCTTGACATAGAAACGCCAAAAACGATTACGTCAGAAAAAATCGTATATAACGTAAAGACAGAAACCATACAAACTTCTGGTGAAACAGAAATTGTAAATCAGACAGGTCAACGTATGACTTTGACGGATTCATATCTATCCCAGAATGGCAAATCTTTGTCTGGTGATGATATAAAGTTATGGTTGGGTGATCATGTGTATGTAGAATCTGACAACGTCGTACACGAAGGTGATAAAACCATAGCTTATAAAGCGATGTTTACAGCCTGTGATGACTGTGACGCATATGGGGATGCGTGGGAAATTCGCGCTTCTAAAATCATCCATAACATGGATGAACATATGTTATTATTTTTTAACCCAGTATTATGGACTTATAACGTACCTGTATTTTGGTTGCCTTTTTATGAAATGCCAGATCCAAGCGTTAAATATAAAACAGGTTTTTTAATGCCGGACTTTGGTTCAACTAATAAAATGGGTACTCAAATAAACGTGCCATTCTACGTCAATTTTTCTGACACTCACGATTTAACGTTTACAACATCGTATTTGACCCAGGAAAATCCATTATTCCAAATTGAACATAGACTAAACTTAGACCACTCTGAATATCGCACACACGGTGCATTTACACACAACCGTTTGGGTGAAAACCGCTGGTATATATTTAATAACGACGTAATAGAGTTAGGTGAATATACACGAGCTACAGTTTTCTTAGAAAGAGCATCTGATAAAACGTTTATGCAGAAATACGGTTTTTATGATGATCAGCCATATTTGGATTCTGGGGCTAAAATAGAAGTTTTCGGACAGTCAAGTTACGTAGTTGCTGACGCACATATATTCCAAGAATTACGTCGTTCTACTGGTATATACGCATCTCCGTCGGGTAATATTTTACCAAACATACGGGGAACTTATCAAACAGCACCAATATTTAAAGAAACATATCTTGTATTTGATGCCGATATGTTAGGTATATCTGGTGACGGAACATCTTCACAGCGCTTAATCGGCGACGCAAGAATTGTATCCCCATGGACTTTGTGGGGTGGAAATAGAATAACCGCAAGTTTATCGGCTCGGTACGATATATATAACTTTAATAATACTGAAATGGTTGATACGTCAGAATTTTCTGGTTTCAAAGATCGTTTCTTACCAAGTGGATACGTAGAATGGGGATTGCCTCTTTTTAAGACAACCACTAATTGGACCCAGATTATAGAACCTAAAGCGCGAATGACCATTATGCGAAAGACGGATGAGGAGCAATTTGCGTTAAACAATGATTCTTCTGGTGCTTTTTTATCAGATACAACACTATTTTCTGACAACCGCTTTGCGGGTTTAGACCTTTGGGAAAACGGAACTTATGCAGATTATGGTATAAGGTATTCTGCGTTCAATACCAAAGGAAAAATGTTCGAGTTATTTTTAGGGCAAACTTATGACTTTTATGATAGAGCAGACACAAACCCTAACAGCGGCTTTAATAACGGCGCATCAGATTACGTTGGAAGAATAAGTTATAATAATACAAAATGGTTAAGTATAACTTCTCGTTTTAGACTTAACGAAGAAAATCTTTCTTTACGCCACTTAGAAACATCTGCATATTTATGGAAATCGAAAAATTTCTTAAACATAGGGCATATATGGTCTCAAAATTTAGATGAAAACACTACCGGTGAAGATATAAATGAAATAAAAGCAGGTATAGGATTACAAATTACAGAACGTTGGTCCATACGTTTTAATGCAGTTTATAACGCAACGTTTGATAGGTTTCAACGTCACACTGGTGGTATATTCTATACCCACCCTTGTTATTATCTATCTTTACAATACCGTCTTGATAATACGAATAAGTATGATTACGTTGGTAACACAACATTCCAATTTAAATTTGGAATGACTATCAATGGTCAACGGTATTAATGAAAAGGAAAAACAATATGAAAAAAATATTCATTACAATGTTTTTGCTTACTTTTGTACTTCCTGCTGATGCCGCATCAGTTATAGCATCTATAAACGGGACTCCGATAACAGATGCCGATATAACAGCGCGCACAACGTTAATGGCTAAACAAGGTAAAGCGTCAACGGATAATCGCCGTATTGCTTTACAGAACATAATTGATGACAGCGTAAAATTATCTTACGCACAAAATTTTAATGCCGTACCAGACGACGAAACTGTTGAAAAAGAACTAAAGAAAATGAATCTTGGCGAATTATCTGAAACAGAAAAGGCTATGGCCTTATCTGCAATTAAAGCAGAAATTGCTTGGCAGATAATAGTTGCCAGAACGATTCTTCCAACAGTTGATATTACAGATGCAGAAATTGCAAAAGAACGGGCTGAAATTGCAAAAGAACAGGGACTACCAATAGAAACGACTTTAATCCGTCTTATTGACATTCCCGTAGAAATAGCAACAAGCTTAAAAAAACCAAATAGTTGTGATGAAGCTATGCAAATTGCCAAAGATTTGGGGGGTGCCCCACAAAAATTCACAGCATTACAATATGAATTGGCTCCGGATATTCGTGAACGTATTGCAAATCTACCGCTTCTTACTTGGTCACCTGTTGTAAACCGGTCTGTTTTACTTGTTTGTGAAAACAAAAAGACATCAGAATACGGAAAGCTAGACGACATGATAAAACAAAATGCGCTGTTTAAACAAGCAATGTTCATAGCAGACCAACAATTAAAACAACTACGTAGGAAGGCCGTTGTTGTAATAAACGATGATAGATATAAATTATGAAACCTATATTATTTAATTTAACAGACGCTGAACTAACGGATTTCATAACGAAACTTGACCAACCTAAGTTTCGAGCAAAGCAAATTCGCGAATGGTTAAATCGCGGTGCGCCAGATTTTAAATCGATGAAAAATCTTCCGGAAAAACTTCGTACAGATTTAGATGCTTCTGCAAGAACTTTGCCTGTTCAAATAATAAAAAAATTAGAATCATCAGACGGTCAGACAACAAAATTTTTATTAGAATTAAACGATTGTGAACAAATTGAATGTGTATTAATGCGTACAAGCTATGGTAATAGCGTCTGCGTTAGCTCTCAAGCAGGATGCGCGATGGGTTGTAAATTCTGTGCCAGTACATTGTTAGGTCTAAAAAGAAATTTAACTGTAAACGAAATTTATTCTCAAATTTTGGTTGCTCAATGGGAATTACGAAATGACAAGCTTTCGGACAACCATATACGACCTAATGGTGACGCAAATAACGGTGATGTTTCTCACATTGTTATAATGGGGACTGGTGAACCTTTGCAAAACCTAGAAAACGTTATCGGTTTTATAGAACGAGCCAATTCGGAAATGGGTATAGGATGGCGTAAAATAACCGTTTCTACGTGCGGAATTGTTCCGGGAATAAAGGAATTGACAAAATGGGGGCGACCGATAAACCTGGCAATATCGTTACACGCTCCGACGAACGAATTACGCAGTCATATTATGCCTATAAACAATAAATATAAATTAGACGAAGTACTAGATGCAGCATTTGAATTTTCTGCCCTACACAATCGTCAATTAATGATTGAATACATATTACTTGGCAAAAAGAATTCTTCTGGCGAAACAGAACTGTTTAATTGTGATGCAGAATATGCAAAAAAACTGTCCGATCTATTAAAGGGTAAGAATTGTATGGTGAACTTAATCCCCTGGAACGCGGTTGATGAACGTGATTTTGCTTCACCTTCTGGAAATGCCGTTCACAATTTTCAAGACATTCTTATCAAAAACGGGATACACACCAGAATAAGACGCGAACGTGGGCAGGATATAGGGAGTGCATGCGGTCAATTACGTTTAAATAATGCAAAAGGAATAAAATGAGACTACGTTACATAACCTGTTCAGACCCAAGAGAAACCGTTGCCGTAGAAGCAGTGTTACGATTATCTCAAACTGCACCGATTGTAGAAATAGCCGTACAGGCACACCCATCTAAAATGTCGGACGGTATGCCACGTAACCAATGGTTTAATAGACTTTTAAAAGAAAGTTTATATATGCCAAAGGCCCCAAATCTGGCAGTTCATGTAAACATGGAATGGTGTGATAATTTCTGCCAAGGAATCTTGGCACCAGAGATAAAAAATTGGTTATCATTAACTCGTACAGACGGTACCCCAGTAATATGTCGCTGGCAAATAAATGTTTATGGCAGTAAAACTAAAATTTTTAATCCAGAAGAAATCGCTAAATTATTAAAATCATTTTCTGATAACGAGTTTATTTTTCAATATGGACCATCAGAATGCTATAACATAAAGCGTTTAAATGAAACGGAATCAAATTTCTCGTTATTATATGATGTATCTTGCGGTACGGGAAAAACAAACAAAAATTGGGCTGCGCCTTTATATAAAAATCACCCCCAGGGTTATGCAGGCGGTTTGTCACCAGAAAACGTTACGGAAAACCTTGATAAAATCAATCACGTTACCAAAGATAGAACAGACGTATGGATTGACGCAGAAAGTAAACTAAAAAATCCCGAAACAAAAAAATTTGATATAAATAGGGCTAAACAATACATAAACGCCGCCTTAAAATGGCAAAATTCTAAATAATAAAAGGGTAATAAATGAAATTACGTTATATAACTTGTTCTGACATAAGAGAAAATATTCCAGAATACAAAGTTATTGACTTACTAAAAACATCGGAAAAAGTGGAACTTGGCATACAAGCCCACAGCCCAAATATGAATAAAAACATGCCCAGAAATATTTGGTTAAATAAATTACTGAATACATCAGATATAAATACTTTTCCATTAAACATTGCCATTCACGTAAATTACGATTGGTGTTCTGATTTCTGTATGGGGAATATCCCAGAAGAATTAAAGTATTTATTAAACTTTAGACATACTTCAACTGGTAAACCAATAATAAAACGTTGGCAATTAAACATAGGTGACGGAACTATAATACCAAACGCCAAAACTGTATCTAATATAATAAAATCTTACCCCTATCAAGAATTTATATTTCCTTACAACGAAAAACCAGATTTACGAAATTTCATACATGAACTTAACGACACCGGGGTAAGTTTTTCTTTACTATTTGATTCTTCTTATGGTGCAGGCATCGCCCCTTCATCTTGGAATGCTCCAATATATAAAAATCACCCCCAGGGTTATGCAGGCGGTTTATCGCCAGAAAACGTTACGGAAAACCTTGATAAAATCAATCGCGTTACCAAAGATAGAACAGACGTATGGATTGACGCAGAGGGACGGTTGATGAAACCAGGAACCAGAATTTTTGATATAGATCGCGCAAAAGAATATATAAAAAAAGCCTTAAATTGGGAACAAAAGCAAAAATAAAAACCCGCATAAGCGGGTTTTTTTTACTTATTAGGAATAATTTTGATTTCAACACGGCGGTTTTGCTGACGTCCTTCAGCAGTAGAATTAGAAGCAATCGGATTTGAAGAACCTAAGCCCATAATTTCAAACCGAGATGACTTTACACCCTGCCCCTGTAAATATGCCGCGACTGCATTAGCACGTTGCTGAGACAATGTTTGATTATATTCTGCAGTACCAGTACTATCTGTATAACCTAAAACCATTACCGTAGAATTATCATATTTATTTAATACCTTGGCCACAGAATTTAGCGTAGCATAGAAACCCGCGTTTATATCAGAAGAATCTGTCTTAAATGTTATATTTCCAGGCATTATTAAACGTATGCTATCACCATCACGAACAACGCTTACACCTGTTGAAGCCAATTCTTGGCGCAATTCTGCTTCTTGTACGTCCAGATAATACCCCACGCCTGTACCAACAGCCGCCCCAGCAAGCCCACCAACAAGTGCCCCTGCACCACTATTTTTTGCAACCAAAGCACCCGTTGCAGCACCTGTTGCAGCACCAATAGCAGTACCCCATACAGCTTTTGAAGTTTGCGCCTCACCAGTATATGGATTAACAGTTGCACAGGCACTTAACATAGAAATAATCGCGATAAAAGCAAAAATTTTTTTCATATAAATACTCCTTTCTTACAGTAAGCTCATTATAAACACAATAAAAACGAAGCGCAACAAAAGACAACGAAGTTATTATCTATGATCATTGACAACATATATAAATTTGTACTAACATAAACGCATAAATCTTAAAGATAAAATTTCTTAAATTTTAATTTGAAAAGGCAAAACATGAAATTACGTTATATAACTTGTTCCGGTGCAAATGAAAAAACCCCGTATAAAGATTTAATAGAATTAAGCAATTTATCAAAACTAGTAGAAATTGGAATTGCCGCCAATTCTAACATAATGAAAAAAACGACCCCACAATATGATTGGTTTGAAGAACTATTAAATACCGAAGAAGCTTCCAATATGAATTTATCAATGCACATCAACAACGATTGGTGCGTTGATTTATGCAACGGTAAAATGGTACCTGAAATAGAAAAATTGTTAAATATTTGTAATAAAAAAAGAAATCCTGCCATACGACGCTGGCAATTAAATATCAGCAATCATATGAATCTACAAGACATAAGTCATATACAATCATTAATAAAATCTTACCCAGAACAAGAATTTATATTTTCTTTTAATAATGGTCCTATTGTCATGTCATTTTTAAAGAAACTATCTAAAACAAATACCCGTTTTTCCTTACTATATGATTCATCTTATGGCAGCGGTCGCAATCCTCAAAATTGGGAAGGTCCCTATTTCCCTGGTCGCGATCATGGTTATTCTGGTGGTCTATGCGGTGAGAATGTATATAAAAATCTAGAAAACATATCTTACGTAGTACCGACTTTATATAATACTTGGATTGACGCAGAATATAAATTAAAGACTCCCAACACAACAAACTTTGACTTATTGCTTGCAAAAGATTATGTAGAAAAAGCCCTTGCATGGCAAAACAAATATATTTCGCATTAAATTAAAAACCGCCTAAAAAGGCGGTTCTCTTTTACTGGTGGATGTTGAGGGACTCAAACCCCCGACCCTCTCGGTGTAAACGAGATGCTCTAATCAACTGAGCTAAACATCCGAAACGGTGGGCAAATCATAAATCATTTTTTATGACTTGTCCAGTTTTTTTTATTCGGGCATCGGTATACCAGCGGTTGCCTCGCCCATGACATCATCAATTAATTTATCTGCTTTTTCTTTTGCGTCATTATATGCCACAGAAATTAAATCAGCCAAACCTTTCGCACCAAGGTTCATAACATCGTCACGTATCGTTATATTAGCTAAATCATATTTACCAGTCATATCGATGATAACCGCACCATTATCAGCAATACCTTTTACATGCATTGACGCTAATTTATCTTGTGCTGCTGTAACTTTATTTTGTAATTCGCTTGCTTGTGCCATTAATGCTTCCATATCCATTTTAATCTCCGTATTCCCTAAAAGCGCCCCAACACAAGGGCGCTTTTATATACTTTTATTTTTCTATTTCTTTACCAGTTTTTTGATCTATACCAACCATTGACATACGTGTTTTACCACGTTTATCGGCCCCCAGGTACTTTACAAATACCTTATCGCCTTCTTTGATCTTAGTATCTTCAATCTTTGCGATTCGATCCCCTGTAATTTCTGAAATATGAACCATAGATTCAAAACCATTCAGGATTTTTACGAACAACCCAAAGTCTTTTACACCAGATACAACCCCCGGGTAAATAACGCCAACTTCTGGTTCTGCGACTATTTCTTTAATGCGAGCCATTGCAGCATCAGCATCTTCTTTTGAAGTCGCCATAATTTTTATTGAACCATCGTCTTCTAGATCAATTTGTGTATTCGTTTCGCGTGTTAATGCCTGAATTACAGCCCCACCCTTACCGATTACCTCACGTACCTTATCTGGATTGATTTTCATCGTATAAGCTTGCGGTGCAAATTCAGAGACATGCTTACGTGGTGCCTTAATAGCTTTTTCAATCTTACCTAAGATGTGCATACGACCATCTTTTGCCTGAGCCAGCGCATGTTGCATTATCTCAAATGTGATAGAAGTAATTTTAATATCCATCTGTAATGCCGTGATACCACGATCCGTACCAGTTACTTTAAAGTCCATATCACCTAAGTGATCTTCATCCCCTAAAATATCCGTCAGAATGGCATAATCATCACCTTCTTTAATTAATCCCATTGCAATACCTGCAACTGGGCGCTTTAAAGGAACGCCACCGTCCATCATCGCCAAAGTCGCCCCACAAGTAGTAGCCATTGACGAAGAACCATTAGATTCTAGAATATCTGATACTACGCGAATTACATAATCAAATTCAGAACGCGCAGGAACCATTGGGTGTAAAGCACGCCATGCCAAATTACCGTGCCCAATTTCACGACGTCCCGGTGACTTTAACCCCTTACATTCACCAACAGAATAACCTGGGAAGTTATAATTTAAAATGAAATCGCGCTCTTCATCACCATCCAAAGACTCAATCGGCAAAGCGTCTTTCCCGCCACCAAGCGTCAATGATACCAAAGCTTGTGTTTCACCACGAGTAAATAACGCAGAACCATGTGCCCGCGGTAAAACTCCTAATTCAATTTCAATCGGACGAACTGTTTTATTATCACGTCCATCAATACGTGGTTTTCCAGCTAAAATGTTACCGCGCATTATACGCGCCGTCAACCCTTCGACAATTTCATCAGCCCAAGATTCTAATGTAGAAACCGCAGTTACAGTTTCTGGAAATAATTCAGGTATACGAGCCTTTGCTTCAGCATGAATATTCCCCAAAGTTTCTAAACGGACTAATTTTTCTTTAATTTGCAACGCAGCTTCAATCTGGTCAGAAAAAGACTCAAAATTCTGCTCCATTGCGATATATTCTTCTGACTTTTCTGGAACAGCCCAACGTTCTTTACCTGCTTTTTCAGTCAATTCATTAATTGCTTTAATTACATCCTGTTGAGCATCGAAACCAAATTTTACAGCCCCCAAAGTTGTTTCTTCGTCCAATTCACCGATTTCAGATTCAACCATTAAAACACCGTCTTTAGTTGCCGCAACGACTAAATCCATTTCTGAATCTTCTGTCGCTTTTTTAGACGGATTTAAAATATATTTACCATCGGCATAACCGACACGCGCCGCCCCAATAGGCCCCGCAAAAGGAACGCCTGATAAAGCCAACGCTGCAGAAGATGCAATCATAGCCAAAATATCAGGTTGATTTTTCTTATCATAAGAAAAAACCTGCGCAATAATTTGAACTTTATTTTTAAACGTTTCCGGAAACAGTGGACGAATTGGTCTGTCTATTAAACGAGCAATTAAAGTTTCACCAGTTGATGCCTTTCCTTCGCGTCTATCACGAGAACCAGGAATACGACCGGCAGAAGCGAATTTTTCTTGATAATCAACTGTTAACGGGAAGAAATCCTGCCCTTCAACCGCCGTTTTTTCAGCACACACCGTTGCAAGAACCATTGTCCCCCCCAAAGTCGCCAAAACAGAACCATTTGCCTGTTTTGCCATGCGCCCAGTTTCCAGACGCAAAACTTCGTCACCATAAGGTATTTCAACGGCAACAGGGTTATTCAAATTTGTTTTTTCATCTTTATTAAATAAACCAAATAACATGTATTTCTCCATTTTTTATTTTACTAAGCGCGAAGAAAAATCATTCGTTTTTGCATTCTAAAAAAATGCAAGAATGAACAATTTCCCCTTCGCACCTGCTGATTATAAAAGATATTTGTGTATTTGCAAATAAAAACCGGCACTTGCCGGTTTTTATTTACGCAGACCTAACTTTTTAATCAGATCTTCATATTCCGCAGGATTACGTTTCTTAATATACGATAATAACTTCTTGCGGCGATTAACCATCAACAATAAACCACGTTTAGAATGTTGGTCATTGTGATTGTTTTTCATATGTTCTGTCAAATTGCGAATACGTTCCGTCAGAACCGCAACCTGAGATGCTGCAGAACCACCGTTATCTTTTTCAGTTGTTTTATACGCCTGAATTAATTCGCTTTTCTTTTCTTTTGTGACGGACATTATTTTTCCTTTTTATTTAAATTGTTCTTTTTGGTCGCAAAACGCCGTCAATAAAAACGCCTATTCCGACAAAGTCAGAACCGTTATATACTCGACATAAACCGTCTTGCCCGTTAATTTCGATAAACCCGCCGTTTTTGTATAATCTGACTTGCTTATCGTCTAAATTCTGAACCGGAATGTCCCCCAGCCCAAAATCAATTGGTTTCAAGATTTCCTTGAAATCTGCACTATTATTAAACAGATTTTCCAAAAAATCAAGTTGTACAGTATCTTTTATTCCGAACCCAAGACTTTCCGTGCGCCGTATCATATCAACTGTTGCAATGGTTCCGCATAATTTTGCCACATCTCGTGCAATAGATCGTACGTACGTTCCGCGACTGCAACGCACTTTAAACGTCCACCTATTATCTTCTACTTCTAACAAATCCAGTGCCTCTATACGAACGTTACGCGAAGGAATATTATCTATTACCCTGCTCTGACGTGCCAAATCATATGCACGCTTACCGTCTATATGTATCGCACTATAAACTGGTGGCACTTGCTTTATGTCTCCAACCAGTTTTGACAATATTGATAAAACTTCTTTTTTATTTGGTATAATATCCGTACGTTCAATTTCCTTTCCTGTTATATCCAGTGTATCTGTTTCAAAACCAAACTGTAACGAAAACATATACTCTTTGATAGTGGGTCTAATTTCTTCCATGAACGGAATCATTTTTGTCGCGTTTCCAATAGCAATGGGTAATACACCAGATGCCATAGAATCCAAAGTCCCAATATGTCCGAATGTTTTATTGCCAAACATACGTGCAACTTTCGCACCGGCTTTACGGCTTAATATACCAGAAGGTTTATCTAAAATGATCCAGCCTGATAACAATATTTAACGTTCCTTAATAATTGCTTTTCTTATTTTAGCATTGTTTTTTTCCGTCTGCTTAAAAAACTTTTCCATAACGCTGTCACATAAATATTTTTTAGGCCATACCTGCGATAAAGAATTCAAGTGTAACACGGCATCTGCCATACCTTTATTAAACCTAATTTCCCTATAAACGCGATTAACATTACCATTTTCGTCATAGTTAAAATCATCCATTGGAACCAAAGCCCAAAAATTTCCATTTTTATCTTTTCTTAAAAATTTAGCCACAATAAACTTTGGTCCCCACTTAATTTCGGACACAAAGGCACCCTCTTCCGTTAGAATTCCAAATTTATGCCCCAATTGAAATTCAGGTAAACCAACTGAAATATCAAAATTCTTATGAGATTTCATAAAATCAAAATTTTGTATAAAACATTTTAATTCATTAAGATTATAAAATTCTTTGTACTTTGGACTATAAAAAGAAGTTTTAAACGAATAAATATTATAAACGATCATCTTTTACCCCTTTCATCCAAATAAATTCAATTGTGTCTTACCATTATCTGATTGAGACACCTTTGTTACCTTCTTCTCTCCATTTTTATTTTCCGATACTTTTTCTATTGGTGCAATATCTTGACATAAAGTTTCATTATGAGATTCCAAACCTTCTAAAACTTCTTCTGCGCGCATAACGACAGATTTGGGCATTCCAGCCATTTTAGCAACCTGAATTCCATAAGAACGATTTGCAACCCCAGAAACGATTTTATGCATAAATATAATTTCATTATTATGCTCACGTACGTCTATCGTCAGACAAGAAACATTTTGCAACTGCCCGGGGCGACAGCCAACCAAAGCGGTTAATTCATGATAATGGGTTGCAAATAATGTTCTTGGTTGCATTTCATTCAAGAATTCCAATACGGCCTGCGCAATAGCCATACCATCATAAGTAGATGTCCCGCGTCCTATTTCATCAAAAATTATGAACGAAATTTTCGTTGCTCGTTGCAGGATATTTGCTGTTTCACTCATTTCCACCATAAACGTAGATTGTCCTGCCGCTAGATTATCAGATGCCCCGACGCGACTAAACAACTGATCGCAAATACCAATTGTTGCACGAACAGCCGGTACGAAAGAACCAAGATGAGCCAAAACCACCAATAAAGCATTTTGACGCAAATAAGTAGATTTACCCGCCATATTTGGTCCTGTTAACAATGCAATTGATTTTACGTTTAAATTACAATCATTTTTAACGAAATTATCACCGCGACTACGCAATACAAAATCGATTACGGGATGCCTGCCCCCCACTATATCAAAAGCTACATCATCCGTTATTTCTGGACGTACCCAAGAATATTTATCAGCCACATATGCCAACGAATACCAAACATCCAAATCAGCCAACAACTCTGCCGTGGCCAGTAAATCATCTGCGACAAGACGTATTTTTTCAATCAGCTTTGATATAATATCCGCTTCTATAGCAGCAGATTTTTCAGCAGCACTACGAACGTCATTATCCAAATCAATTAATCTAGCGGTTGTAAAGCGCATATTACCCGCCATTGTCTGACGATGTATGAAACCAGATTCAGGTTTCATCAGCCCATCAGCTTTTGCGCTTGGTATCTCTATAAAATACCCCAAAATATTATTATATTTTATTTTTAGATTATGAATTCCCGTTGTTGCGGCATACTCGGCTTGCATACCAGCAATTGTTTCTTTTGCCCCATGCGCCAAACCACGCATATGATCAAGTGTAACATCAAAACCAGATCTGATAACATCCCCGTCACGAAAGAAAGTCGGCAATTCATCATTTAAAGCCGAACTTAATTCTAATGCCAATGCGTCATGAGTATTAATTTCTGAAAATCTTGCGAATAAATCAGCATCTAAACGATTACCTAACATTTTAGCATTAGGTAAATCAATCAAAAAGTTTGTTATATGTCGCATATCACGTGGAGTTCCGCGTCCCGATAAAAGTCGTGACAAACTACGTCCGACATCAGGCACAGACGATAGAATTTCAGAAACCGTCCCCATAACATCCGTGTTTAATATCAAGTGTCCTATATGCCCCTGACGACGTTTTATCTCGTCTTTATCACCCGACAAAGTACGCAAGTACGCCCGAAGTTTACGAGCACCGGCCGCAGTTTTGGTGTTATCCAATACATCAATCAGACAAACACCGCCATCATTTATAGGGGAATCAATTTCTAAACTTTTCCACGTGGCAGAATCAATTAATAATTGCCGACCTGACTTATACAAATACGGCGCCCTAAAAGTTATAGAAGCACCACGCTGAGTGTTAAATAAATAACCTGCAAGTAATCTTACTGCGCTATCATAACTTGTGAACACAACATCCGAAGGTTTTACTGCCCCACCAAAAACGCTAGAAACAATTTTATCTATGTCGGCACGGTGGTATAATTTTTCATATACTGGGGTCGTTTTGAAAACGTCTCGCAGATGCATAATTGTTTCATTTTCGGCAATATTTTCAGGATATATAATTTCCGCTGGGTTTATACGAACCAAATCATCCAAAACGTCCGACGTTTTTCCTATAAAGAACTCACCAGTTGAAATGTCGCACCCTGCAATATCAAATATTCCGTCTTCTGCCATTACAACCGCGATTAAAAAATTAGAATTTTTCGGCGTAAGCAAATTTTCATCAGTCAATGTCCCAGGCGTTAAAACGCGAATGATTTTTCTATCTATAAATTTATGCCCACGAGCCTTTGCCTCAGCCGGTGTTTCCATCTGTTCTACCAGCGCAACACGAAAACCGGCACGTACCAAACGACCGAAATAATTATCAGCCGCATGCCAAGGAATTCCGCACATTGGTATATCCTGCCCATCGGCATCTGTTCCACGTTGCGTCAAAACCAAACCTAAATTTTTACTGATTACTTTTGCGTCTTCAAAAAAAGCCTCATAAAAATCCCCTAAACGAAACATCAGCAGGGCGTCAGGATTTTCTTCCTTCATATCAACGTACTGCTGCATAACTGGGGTCAACTTACTTCTATCTGCCACGATGAATCCATTATGATTGTGATGGGGTAACTTTTAAAGTTTCTATTTTCAATTCCGCTTCTTTCAACAGTTGCTCGCAATAAGCTTTTAATTTAATACCTTGCTCATACGCTGCAACAGAATCGGCCAAAGGCAATTCCCCTGATTCCATTTTTTTTACTAATTCTGTCAGCTGTTTATATGCGTCTTCAAAAGATAATTTTTTTTCATCCATAAATAACCCTTTTTAGTATATCGCAACCATACAAAAATAAACATCAAAAGGCAAAGATTTTTTAATAAAAAAACCGCCAATTGGCGGTTTTCTATTTTGCTGGGGCAATTATTATAGACTTAGTTCTTTCGTCTGGTTTGGACTTAGATTCCAATACACCTTTTTCTCCGACCAAATCCATAATTTTGGCAAACAATTCTGGAACAGCATCTTTACCGCGCGCCAATACTTTTTTTGAACCACGGGTCATAACTGCAATTCTTACTTTGTTACCTTCCCCCAAAAATTCAAAAACTTTCCTCATTTTTATGTTCAGATCATTTTCTTCAATGAAAGGTTTTACCCAAACTTCTTTAATTTCTATAGTTTTCTGATTTTTTCTGGCTTCTGAAGCTCTCTTTTTCTGCTCATATTTAAACTTACCGAAATCCATAATTTTTGCGATGGTAACTTCACCATTTGTACTGATTTCGACAAGATCTAAACCTTCATCACCAGCCATCTGCAACGCTTGCGATGTAGGCATAATTCCTAAATTCTGACCAGTTGAACTAATTACTTGAACGGATTTAGCAAAAATCCGATTGTTTATGCGCGGGCCCGTATCCCGGCGATTATCACGGTTAAACGACGTCTTAATCTTACGCTCCTTTTAAAGGTTACTTGGCAATTATTATCTATTTGTCTGCGCTTTTCAACAAATTTTGAAGCGCCTGCAATGCATCCCAAGCCTCTCTTTTAGCTGCAGGTTTTAATATTAAATAATTAGGATGATATATCGGCATAACGCTAACGCCCGACGGTAAAACAACCGTCATACCATGCCCCCTAGGTAACGCAACCCCTGCCATTTCATTCGCCGACAACGTTCCCAGCGTTAAAACCACATTCGCTTTTAATAATTCTAAAATTCTATTAACGAATGGGCGTGCTAAATCCAACTCATTTCTTGTAGGGGTTCGCCCTCCGGGTGTGCGCCAGAAAACCAGTGGGACAATTGATACGTTCTCACGAGACATATCTATAGCAGCCATCATTTTATCTAAAAGTTCACCCGCAGCACCGGAAAGAATGCTCCCAGTGGCATCGTCGTCACCACCTGGAACGTCTGTAACTATAACTAAACCATTAGGTTTTGTCGCAATATGAGGCAACACAACATTTGTAGCACCGGCTCGTAAAGGATGATTAAACTCAGAAATCATACGACACAAAGCACTAATATCAACGGGACGCGCGGCCATTGCAGCCGCGGTATCAACAGAAATAACCTGTTGCGGCGCAATTGGTGGAACGATTGAAGTCTGGGTACGCCCTGCCCCAATGCTTTTTTCTGCAACAGGAACAGCTTTTCGTTCTTCTTTTGCGTCTGTAAACACTGTTTTTGCCAAAGGAATTAAAACCATCGGCATATCCGATAATTCCCATTTAACCCCCGACAATACTAAATCTCTTAAGTCGAAATCATCCATAGCGTGTTTTTCCTTGATTTTCTAAACCTTTTATTCTAAAATAGAACACGAGCAACAGAAACTCAAGGGAGTATTTTCATGAAAATAAAAAACTTTGCTATGTTGGCTGGCGTTGCTGGTTTGTTGGCTGCTTGCGGTGGCTCATCAATCGTAGAACCAGCTGATTTAAATGATCAACGTGTATTCTTCGCGTTTAATTCATCTGAAATTTCTGATGAAGCACGTGATAACCTGTTGGGTCAATCATTGTACATGAAAAACCATGGCGACGTAAAAATCCAGATTGCTGGTAATTGCGACGAACGCGGTTCTACAGAATACAACTTGGCCTTAGGTGCTCGTCGTGCAAACGCTGCGAAAGCTGTCTTGGTAAATGACGGTATCGAATCATCACGTATTTCCACTATTTCTTATGGTAAAGAACGTCCATTGGTCCAGGGTACTGGCGAAGAAGTATGGAAATGGAATCGTAATGCCACAACAACAGTTAAATAATTATTATTTAATTGTAAAAACGCCGGTTTATACCGGTGTTTTTTTTAATTATATACAAACGTATAACTAAAAAACAAATGCCGGCAAATACCGGCATTTATCACTTTATTAACTTATCAACTAATTCCTGCATTTGAGTACGCGTAGAAAAAGACAAAACAATCTGCCCTGCCCCACCCCGTCTTTCTTGTAATTTTGCCTTGACTCCTAAAACGCTTGATATCTTATTTTCTATATCACGAACCAAGGCAGAATCTATAGTTTTTGCATTATATGCGCGACTTGTTGATTTACGCGTTGCACCTTTTACTAATTTTTCTGTTTCTGCAACGGATAATTTTTTATTAATTATTACCTGCGCTAATTCTGACGGATTTTCTGCCACAACAATTACTCTGGCATGAGAGGCAGACAAATCACCTTTTTCCACCATCTGTTTAACGTCTTCTGGCAAAGGCTCTAAGCGCATAATATTTTTTATATAGCTTTCAGACTTACCTATTAAACGCGCAACATCGGTCAGCTCATAACCGCACTTTTCCATTATATTCTTATATGCATTTCCCTCTTCTATCGGGTTTAAATTTTCACGTTGAACATTTTCAATCAGCGCTATTTCCATAGCGTTTTCTGGCGTAATTTGTTTTATTAAGGCAGGTATTTCTGTTAAACCAGCCATTTTACTTGCCCTATACCGGCGTTCACCGGCAACTATTTCGTACATATAAGATTGTCCAGAAACCGCACGCAATAATATGGGCTGCAAAACACCTTTTTCTTTAATAGATGCCGCCAAATCGCTCAATTCATCTTCTGTAAAAGTTTTACGTGGCTGATCGGGATTTGCCCCTATTTGTACCAAAGGAATTTGTTTAACAACTACGCGTTCTGCACCGGTTAAGATAGAAATATCCGGGATACTTCCCATTTCCTTATTTAAATCCGCCAAACCACGCCCTAAACCAAATTTAGACATATTTTATTCCCCCTGTGTTTTTTGAATTACTTCCGTTGCTACACGTAAATACGCCTGAGCCCCACTTGAATTAAAATCATAGAACAAAGCCGGTTTGCCATGGCTAGGTGCCTCAGACACGCGGATATTACGCGGGATAACCGTTTTAAAAACCGTATCACCAAAAGTTTTTCTAACGTCATCTTCTACCACCCGCGTTATCCCATACCGCTTATCATACATAGTCAATAAAACGCCCAAAATTTCTAATTCTGGATTCCATTTATTTTTTATTTCACCAATAGAACGTACTAAATGACTAATCCCTTCAAGGGCATAAAACTCACATTGCAAAGGGATAATCACATTGTTTGCCGTAGTCAAGGCATTCAAAGTTAAAAAACCCATAGCAGGTGGACAATCTAGCAATATATAATCATAATACTCAAACAAAGACATCAACGCATCCCGCAAACGATATTCACGATTTTCCATATCTAATAAATCAACTTCTGCGCCAGCCAAAGCCATTGAAGATGGCATAATATGCAACCCCGGAACCGCAGTAGATAAAATATTATCAGCTGCCTTTGCCGTCCCCATAATAACCCCATAAACACTTTGCGGATGAGCCGCACGAACAAACCCCAAACCCGTACCGGCATTTCCCTGGGGATCCAAATCAACTAATAAAACACGCTTTTTTATCGTTGCCAACGAAGCAGCAATATTTATTGCCGTTGTCGTTTTTCCAACACCACCTTTTTGATTTGCAAACGCAATTATCTGTACCATCACACCTTTCCTATCAATTTTATTTCTTTTTTTCAAGATTAGAATAAACACACCGATTCGGTCAAGACAATATATTTGTTAAAAATAAAAAACAGCTATAAACAATAAATTACACTTTGTTTCACATGAAACAAAAAAGATTTACACTCTTTAAAAGAGTCTTGTTTTTTGTTTATATGTAAAAAATTGCTATTTTCAATGAGTTAAAACAAGTTTCATATGAAACTACCGGTATTTTTTGATGATTATTATATATCCGTCACCGGTTTTTGATGGGATTAATTCATAATCAAAATTGTATTTTTTAAAAGCCTCTTCTATTTCTGCCGATATTTCCCGGCCTTTTAATAAGAAAAGTGGCATACGGGTTTGGGCCACATAATCCATAATCTTTATCAATGGTGCAAAAGCGCGCGCAGTAAAAACTATTTTTTTATCGTGGGGCAGGGTAGAGACATAATTTTCCACCCGTCCATGATAAATAGTTAAATTATCTAACTTTAAATCTTCTTTTACTGCGGTTAAAAACGCAACTTTTTTACCAATAGATTCAATACATACCACCTGCCATCCAAGAATAGCCAACACAACACCGGGAAAGCCAGCGCCACTTCCTAAATCTATTATGTGTGCGTCTTTTGGTAAAACGTCAGATAACTGTGCGCTATCTGCAAAATGTCTGTTTTCTATATCATCAAGTGTACTTGGTGCAACCAAGTTCATGCGTTTTGACCATTCTTTCAATAGTGTAGAATATCTATTAAATTTTGCTTTATTATTCATAAAGATTATTGTAGCATATTTTTACTATGAAAAAAGCAGAAACGTTATTAATTGGTATTTTATTAATTGCCGTGGTTACTATAACAGGTGGGGCTGTGTGGTACCATAGTTATGCCCAAAGGGCAGAAAATAATCATATATATCCAGAATCTAAATATGGGAATTTTTTAGCTGCCCAACATGCTATTTATGTAAATGATTTTGAAAGCGCATCTAAGTTTTCGGCAAAACTTACTGACACAGATTATACGATAGTTCAATCAACAAAATTCTTGTCTGATTTTTTAAGTGGTGTGATGCCTGAAAATGTATCTGTATTAAAAGAAGAAAAAACGGCCGCGTCACGCTTAATTTACGATGCATACTTAGTTCAGCAAGACAAATGGGAAGAATTATATAAACGTCATAAGAAAGATGAGTCCGCGTTGGCGGCCCCGCTTAGAATATGGGCATCTGTTGCGAACGACAAGGAAAAAGACGCTTTAAAATTCATAAAAACTCTTCCGACAAATGAATCTTGGCAAAATTTTATCAGTGGTCAGATATATGCAGAAACAGGTGATATAGAGAAAGCATCTGAATATTTTGCAAAAGTTCGTGTAGACTTCATGAACATTAATGACTACTTATATCTTATGTCATTTTATCATCATAATAATTTAATGGATGCTGCCCATAAGCTGCACGATGATTTTACAACAAGACCGGGTGGAATGTATATGCTGGATTACGAAAACATTCCAGATTGGTCCATGTTTTCTGGATTAAAGAATGCATTAGCGTTCAGTTTGGTACAGACGGTATCACATACCCAGATAATGATGTATTCTGATTTATCTATTTTGCTGTTACGTTTTGCTCAGATAACCAGTCCTGATTTTGGTAAAAATAGTGACGCAATAAATTATTATCTTGGTCAATTTTTCTATAATAATGTAGGAGACTATAAGACATATTTTAATAATATTTCTAAAGAAAGTCCTTTTTATTTATTTTCTGTACTTCGTCAGGCAGAAAAAACTGGTGACGTAAAAGAATTAAAATATGCGCTTAAAGAAAATCCTCTTTTCGTGCCAGCGATAAATAAACTTATAGCGTACAACATTCAACAAGGGAAAAAACGTGCGGCTTTAAACGTAGTAAATATGGCTCTGAAAGATGAAAATTTAACAGATTTAGCTAAAGCTTTCTTTTTAAAGAGCAGGGCACACATTTATTATGTCTTTAATGAAATAGATAAAGCACAAGCAGATTTACATGATGCTTCTAAAACACTACCATTAGACGGGGAAATATTGGCATTACAAGCAAAAATATGGGCATCTCAAGGGCGCGAAATTGAAAACGCTTATGATTATGCGATGACTTTGGTCAAACAAGACCCAACTGATGTAATGGCATGGGATACTTTGGCGCGTGTAATAACCGTAAGAGAAGGAATAAAACCTGCTTTAGACGTATTAGTAAGAGTAGGAGAAGTTTCTGTATCTTGCTCTTCATTATTTGAGCAACTTGGCGACTTATATGTTGCCGCCGGAGACGAAAAACTAGCGCGAGATGCGTACTTACGCGCAATAGAACTGTCTGATGACGGTTTGGTTGTCGTCTCAAAAATTCAAAAGAAATTAAGGGAAGTAAAATGAAAGTTGGTGTAATAGGTGCAGGCGCGTGGGGAACCGCGCTGGCAATCGTCTCTGCACGTGGCGGAGCAGACGTTAGTTTATGGTCTTATGAGGGCAGTTTTAAAGAATTTGATGGCGTTGAAATGCCCGAAACGACTCATATAACTAGCGACATGAAAGAAATAGGGCAGTGCGAAATATGGTTAATCGTTACTCCGGCTGCATATTTCCGTGAAACTTTACGCAAAGCAAAAGAAGTATACAACAATCAACCAGTTATTATTTGTACCAAAGGTGCGGAAAGCGCTACTGGTGATTTTATGTCAGAAATAATGTCTAAAGAATTACCAAACGCAAAAGATTTTGGGGTATTATCTGGTCCCCAGTTTGCGGCAGAGGTTGCACGTGGCGTACCAACAGGCAGTACATTAGCAGGTACACCAAAAGCTGTTGAAGCCGGTAAAAAAGTTTTAAATAAATTATATATTAACCCAAGCGATGATGTAATAGGGGCAGAAATTTGCGGTGTCGGTAAAAATGCTGTGGCATTAATATGCGGTTATAATTCAATCGCCGCGAACGGTGAAAACGAAAGAGCAATGATATTCACGCGCGCATGGAACGAAGTTATGAATATTGGTCTTAAATGCGGGGCAAAAATAGAAACGTTTTTAGACTTATGTGGAATAGGGGACTTGTTCTTATCCGCAACATCTGCAACCAGCCGTAATTTTGCGGGTGGAATGGCAATTGCTCGCGGGGAAGAACTTGTGGGTACCGTAGAAGGAGTTTTTGCGCTGGCGGGTTTAATACGTCGCGCCCAAAATATGGAAATTCCGACCCCCGTATTGATTGAAATGCAGAAAAAAATGAAATTATCTTAAAAGACCCGCTTTTGCGGGTCTAATTTTTTATTCATACCTTAAACTATCTATCGGGTTTAACTTTGCTGCTTTCATTGCGGGCATAACCCCAGAGGCCAAACCAACAACGACGGCAACACTTACCGATACTATAACTGGCCAAACGCTAAATGGGACATTATACCCCATTACGAAACGACCAATTCCCTGGGATAAACCGACACCAAACAATAAACCTGCCATAGAACCCATAAATGATATTAAAATCGCTTCGGATAAAAACTGTACAATTATATGTCTTTCACGCGCACCTATCGCCTTTCTAATTCCAATTTCACGGGTACGTTCTGCAACAGATACAAGCATCATATTCATAATACCAATAGAACCAACCAATAAAGATACAGCAGCAATAGCAACCAATAACAAAGTCATATACCCAGTAACTGTATCCATTGCTTCCATAACCTGTTTCATATCCATTATCTGGAAGTCATCTGCCGCATCATCTGCCAAGTTATGACGTTCACGCAATAAAGCAGTTATCTGTTCTATTACCAGCGCATTATCCGCCCCATCGTTTAACTTTAGTGTTATCATGCTGACCGAATTCGGGAAACGACTTCCTTGTAAACGTTTTTTTAGCGTTGTAATTGGGATAATTACCATATCGTCTTGACTTCCCATGGCAGAATCACCACGTTCTTTTGTTACACCAATAACTGTAAGAGGGGTATTTTGAATACGTATTATTTCACCAACTGGGTTTTCAGGCATGTTTAATTCTTCAGCAGTTTGCGGTCCGATTATTGCGTATGTTGATGCGTTTCTAACTGCTGACTGATTAAAAAAGGTACCGTATTTCATTTCTAGATTTTGAACCTGTTCATAACCAGGATAAACGCCAACCATTGACGTTGCCCAGTTTTGGTTTCCATAAATAACCTGTGCAGAAGCATTCTGAACTGGGCTATACGATGCAACGTCCGGAAGCTGTCCTATAAATTCAGCGTCTTGCATAGTCAAAGTCTGTCGATTTCCCGTTCTGACACCGGCACTTTGCGCGGCGCCAGCACGTATCATTATCGTATTCGTACCAAGAGAAGAAAATTGATCGCTAATTTGCTTTGATACAGTTTCACCAACGGCGACCATTATAACAACCGCCATAACACCGATGACAATACCCAAAACAGTCAAGAACGAACGAATTTTATTTCCACTGATTGATAACCACGATTCTTTTAAAATATCATTGAATGTCATTTCATTACCTATTTGTTAAATTCTTATTATTTCTGTAAAACGCGCTCATCACGAGGAACTTTTCCATCATAAGTTATGCGACCGTCATAAATATGAATTAAACGATTAGAATATTGCGCAATTTCAAACTCGTGGGTAATCATAACAATTGTTATCCCCATCTCTTCGTTTAACTTTTTAAAAAACTGTAAAATATCGTTACCCATTTTACTGTCCAATGCCCCCGTAGGTTCATCAGCTAAAATTAATTTAGGGTTTCCAGCCAGCGCACGAGCAATTGCAACACGTTGCTTCATACCACCAGAAAGCTGCGTCGGTAAATATGATTCAAAATTTTCCAAACCTACCCGTTTCAACATTTCACGCGCGCGTCTTATACGTTCTGCCATTGGCAAACCACGATACATTAATGGTAACATAACGTTATCTAGTACGCTTCGTTTAGCTAACAAATTAAATTGCTGAAAAACAAAACCTATATACTCATTTCTTACAACAGCCAATTCATCAGAAGACAGATGAGTAACATCTTTGCCGTACAATTTATACGTACCACTTGTTGGTGTATCTAAGGCACCGATTATATTCATGCACGTTGATTTACCACTTCCAGACGGCCCCATAATAGAAACGAATTCACCCTGATTTACGTCAAAAGTTATATCAAACAAGACCTGTTGTTCCCCGCCCATTTCAACAGGAAAGCTTTTACAAATCTTATTCATAGAAATTATATTTACATCTGATTTTTTATCTTTGGTTTTCTTCATATTAATTCTCTCTTTACCCGTAAAATTATATCACGTATAGCAATTTTTTTTACAAAAAAATGGGGCTATGCCCCATTATAAATTATTACATTGGTGGTCCCATACGCATTCTAGATGAACCAGAAGATGTCATTCCATATTTACCAAAAATGACTCTATCTCCATCTTGAATATCATCTGAAATTATTTCTGTTTCTGTTGCTGTAACTAAGCCTTTTGTATAAGGGACCAAAACTACAGTTGGTTCACCATTTACCATTCGTTGTAAAGCTAAATGAGTACTAGGTGTAGCATCACCTGCATCATCGACAATACCGTCAAAGTTACGCAATATCAACGCAGAATTTTGTACTTTCCATATATCATTTTTTTCAGAAATTAAAATCGTAACAAATGCGGTCATTCCCGGTTTTAAACGCAAGTCGCTATTATCGACATCTATTACAACCGTATAAACAACAACGTTTGAAGTAATTGTTGGAGATAAACGAACTTGACGAACTTCACCTTCAAAAGTCTGCGTTGGATATGCATCAACCGTAAAGGTAACACTTTGACCTTCTTTTATCATACCTATATCTGCTTCTGACACAGCAGTTTCTATTTGCATTTTTGATAAATCTTCCGCAATTTCAAACAAATCAGGTGTCTGAAACGACGCGGCAACCGTCTGACCAACGTCAACTTGACGAGATATCACAGTACCATCAACAGGTGAAGTAATCGTTGCATACCCCAAATTTGTAACGGCTCTATCATACTGAGATTGCATCTTATTAACAGACTGTTCAGACTGTTCATATGTAGTCTGAGATTGTTCTAAATCCGCAAGAGGAATGTAGCCAGCCTCATATAAAGTCTTATTACGTTCGTATTCACTTTTTGCATAATTAAGTTGCGATTGTGCGCTTACCAAAGATGCGTATGCTTCGTCTACAGAAGCCTGTAATACAGATGGTTCTATTTCTAGAAGTACGTCACCTTTTTTTACCTTTGAATTATAATCCACATAAATGGCATCTATGGTACCACTGACCTGAGAACCGACATTAATAGTATTTAACGGTTGAATTTCACCTGTCGCAGTTACAACTTGGCGCAAATCCCCTTTGGTAATTGTTGCCGTTGCAAATCCTGTACCTTGATTTTTACTATTCCCCCCCATAAAATACAAAGCAATTCCAGCAACGACTATAAATAAAATAAACCACCATTTATGACGTTTTATCCAAGACCAAAGACCGCTTTTCTTTTTTTCTTCCTTATTCATCTACTTCTCCCTCCATTAAACCTTCTTTTATGTCGCCTATTGCCAATGCAAGCGCCGCACGTTTTGTGAACAAATCATATTTTGCCGCATTATTTTGTTTATGAGCATCGGCTAAATCTGCTAATGCGGTTTGCCAATCTAGCATAGTTGCTTTACCAACTTTATACATTCCCGCCGTGACTTTTTCTGATTCTTTTGCAGACGCCAGCAAAGTATCCGTCTGAGTTAAAACCATCTGGGCTGTTTTATAATTCTGATAAGCCGTAAAAACATCTAACATTGCGTTGTCGGTCGTTAAACGTTCTTGTTCTTTTGCTTTCTCATAATTAGCCTGAGCAGAACGAACATTATACATATTTGAAAAACCGGCAAATATTGGCATTGATGCCCTAATACCTATACTTCCACTCCATTCGTCTTGCCCCGCGTTAAATACATCAGATGGTATGTTATTCCATGACAAACTACCACTGGCAGAAATACTTGGAAGATTAGATAAAAAAGCACTATTTCTGCGATGCCACGCCGCATCTTTGTTCGCCGAGGCGCGTAAAAGATCAGGGCGCTTTTCACGAGCGGTTGCAATCAAATCATCAATGCTTTTATTTTCTGATTCGGAACCGAAATCTGATGGCATATCAGCAATTTTTATGTCTTGATCTGCAGGAAAAGATAATTTGGCTAATAAATTACCTTTTGCTATTTCACGGTTGTTCTTTGCCCGCTCTAAATCCAAAATGCTGCTAGATAACGTAACGTCTGCTTTCAATACATCTGCTTTTGCAACGGCACCCGCTTTAAATTTAGTATCTGCTGTATTCTTTGCTGTCTGAGAAACATCCTTTACCGCCTGAGCCGTAATTACATCAGCATCTGCATTTAGCAAAGCATAATACGCACCGATTATACCATATACATAGTTTTGAACAGATTCGCTATAATCAAACCCTGTTGCACGCCACGTATCAATTAATTGATTAACATCTGATAAGCGCTTACCAAAATCAAAAATCAGATAAGATGCTGAAATAGATGCCCCATAAGACCAATCTGACCATTCTTGATTACGATACGGTAAGCTTGCCGAACCAGAAGCACTTACACTTGGCAAATATTGAGCATAACCTGCATTTTTATTAAATCTGGCAGATTCCAAAGACAAATAAGCCGAAGCAGTTTCTGGATTACGACAAAGCCCTAATTCTATAATCTGCTGCAAAGTTAGTTCGCCTTCTGGCACCGTTTCCATGGTAAGGCAATTATTATCAGTTGCGGCCAAAACGCTTGTCGGCAACAAACATAAAACAAATAAAAACTTTTTCATTTATCTCCCATTTCCTACAAAATATATTACATAATACAATTTTTCTGTTGAATTACAATTTTTTTTTGCCTAGTATAGTAACACAAATTTATGGCCTGGTGGCAGAGTGGTTATGCAGAGGACTGCAAATCCTTGTATGCCGGTTCGATTCCGACCCAGGCCTCCAAAATTAAACGTC
>CASEJM010000016.1 GCA_949288265.1 uncultured Pseudomonadota bacterium
CAGAATAACGACCCCACATATAAGAATGCTTTTATTATGGCGGTGGTATGGGGTTCTAATCTTTCGTGGCGATTAAAGTGAATAAAAACGCGCATTATACATCTGATTCAACGATTGCCTGAATACACGCCAACATGTTTGATTTGCATATATATTGCGCACTGCGGCGTAATTCAGCGAACAAAGGGTTCGAACTTTGGATACCAATGGCGCGCCATAAATTTGAACCGGTATTTTATGACCGGTTTTATTTTTCGTTGGAATAATACACACATATTGCTAAACTCTTGATATGGCATCAAGTAAAGATTTTATGAATTTTGTTTATGACCAAGTTTCAAATGCTTCTGATGATATCACTTATCGCAAAATGTTCGGTGACTACATGTTATTCTGTAATCAGCGCCCCGTTTTTTTAATCTGCGACGATACAGTATATGTAAAGCAACTGCCAGAAACATTAAGTATATTTAATCAATATGGCATAACACCGGATAGCGGCACACCGTTTAAAGGTGCAAGACCACATTATATTCTGGATATAGAAAATTCCGAACTATCTATAGATATGGTTCGCCTATTGTCACAAATTTTACCAATACCTAAAAAAAGCGCAAAAATGCCAAACAAAATAAACGACACTGATATAGACAAACTACCTGGGACAGATTTCCAACACGACGTATGGAAAGCGCTGATTAAAATACCATACGGTGAAACTCGTACATACAGCCAAATCGCCAAAATGTCTGGCCACCCAAACGCAGTACGTGCAGTTGCTAATGCTATCGGTAAAAATCCCCTGCCCCCAGTCATACCTTGTCATCGTGTTATTCGCAATGACGGTAAAATCGGCGGTTATTCTGCCCCGGGTGGAATTGAACAAAAGAAAAAATTATTAAATAAAGAAAAATGCGATGACTAATCATCGCATTCTATTATCCTAGTAACAAGCCCATATTAACGAGTATAAGCCGCCAATATTTCCTGCAAAGTATAACCAGCCAACGTACAACCGTTACCACGCTGGAACGGATTAAATACTACTTGATTAGCCTCTGCTTTTTCTTCTTTTACTTCCTTAACAGCTTTTTTTTCTGCTTTGGTAATAAAAGTAGGTACATATTCTGGATCTAAATTGTATTTTTTTAAAATACAATTTTCAGAACAAGTACATTTACCGCCATTTTCGTTACTATTAGGACAGTTTACACAATATGACATATTTTAATCCTTTTTTTACACACTAGGGCAAAGATTAACACACAAAAAACATTTGTCAAGTTTTTTTATTCGTATAGCAAAACATACCTATATCAAATAAAAAATCTGACATAAGTCAGATTTTTTTATAATTGTATGAACCATTCTGGATGCTTAGATAAATGCTCTACCCCTTCATCTAAAACCTTTCTATATTCTTGAAAACGTTCCTTATCTTTCTTATCAAGATTATTTATAGCTGGTAATTTCACAGTCATAGGGTTTACATGTTTACCATCTTTTATTATTTCATAATGCAAGTGTGGCCCAGTTGATAATCCTGTTGATCCAACATAACCTATCGTCTGCCCCTGTTTTACGGTTGTACCAACAACAACCCCCTTGGCAAACCGAGACATGTGTGCATACAACGTCTCATAAGATGCGTTATGACGTATTTTTACATAATTCCCATGCCCATTATTATAACCACGCGCCACTACGCGCCCCGCCCCCGCAGCAGGAATTGGCGTACCAGTAGACGCACGGAAATCAACACCTTTATGCGCACGAGTATAACCAAGCACAGGGTGCTTTCTGCTGTTTGAAAAACTGCTGGTAACCCGGGCATTATTTATAGGTGTACGTTTCAAAGACTTTATTGCACCATTACCGTTTTCATCATAATAACCAGTTTTCCCATCCGCTTTCTTAAAACGATACATCTTTACATTACCACGTAAAGCTTCAAATTGTACCGCCAATATACGACCGTTATCTATTTTTTCACCGTTTGAAAAATTTTCTTCATATAAAACAGAAAACTTCTGTCCGGCACGAACGTCACGTTCAAAGTCCATTTCAAACGCCAACAAATCATAAACTTCTGCTAAAATCCCATCTGGAATTCCCGCACGACCACCGGCCAGATAAAAACTGTCACCATCTAAGATTTCGCCTTCGCGGTACACAACACGTGTATCTGGCTTTATGTCAATAGTCTGACACTGCCACTGTCCGTCCGCATTACATGTAATTTCTATCTGTTTCCAAGGTGACGGAATTATCACAACTTTCGATACAGGGGCATTCTCGTCCGCACGAACGAATTCTATTTTATCGCTATTTGCACGTAAACTTGTTATATCCGCATCTGATTTTAATACTTTCGCAATATCTAAAACCTGCGCATTAGAAAAACCCTGTTCGGTAAGAAGCTTTGACAAAGTGTCACCAGATGCAACAACAACTATGGAACGATATTCATCATCAGATGCTGCCCCACCAAAGTTTCTTGAAAACGTCAACGCTACTGCAATGATAACCAAAACAATTGCCACCGCAACAACCGCACGGGCAATGTTATTTATATTCATAATATTTTTTGCTTTTTTCATAAGCCGGATTATAATTGCTTTATGACAATAAATCAAGCATTTGAAATATTAGCAAAAGCACGGAACCCACACGACGCTAAAGTAATCGTTGAAAATACAAAGAATTTTTCTGCACTAAAAATATGGTTAACCGCCAAAGCTTTAAAAAAAGGCGTTCCTGTTGCGAAAATTATACACCAAAAATGGTTCTATGGTTTAAAATTCTATACAAATCGTCATACACTAGACCCA
Organism: uncultured Pseudomonadota bacterium; assembly: GCA_949288265.1. GTDB lineage: Bacteria > Pseudomonadota > Alphaproteobacteria > Rs-D84 > Rs-D84 > Enterousia. The sequence goes on from CASEJM010000016.1 coordinate 2,832, forward strand.
CGCCCAGACACAGAAACTTTGGTTTCTGCTGTAATCTCAGATTGCGATTCCGGTCTTACCCCGACTATACTTGATTTAGGTACCGGCACAGGATGCATAATATCTGCACTAGTAAAAAATATTTACGGGGCAACAGGGGTCGCAACCGACGTCTCGTATCGCGCATTACGTGTTGCCAGACGCAACATAAAGTCTCTAGGTCTTGCAAATAAAATCCAAATAATTAAAAAGAATTTTAATCGACGCGGTACATTTGACACAAAATTTGACATAATTGTTTCAAACCCACCATACATTGCACATAACGATACGCGGGTAAACATAGGGGCTGGGCACGACCCTAAAATGGCACTTTACGCAAAAAACAACGGTCTTGCAGCATATGAAAACATCGCTAAAAACGCCATAAATTGGATTAAGCCAAACGGTAAAATTTATTTAGAAATCGGGGACGGACAACTATCAGACGTAAAACAAATATTCACCAATTTAGATTGGATTTTTGAACGGACAGAAAAAGATCTGACCGGTATAGACCGAGTGTTAATATTTAAAAAATAAAACTACTTAAAGTACGGATTTTCCTTTTTTAAAATAGCAATTGTCGAATCAACACCATGCCCATGAACAACAAAAGTTTCGTCTGGAAAGTCCATTTCATATAATTTCATAACAGACTGCAATAGCGAGTTTACATCGCCACCTGGTAAATCATATCTTCCGATACTGTCACGGAACAACGTATCACCCGTCAACAGCACCCCAAAATCTGGAAAATAATATACAACCCCACCGGGCGTATGACCAGGAGTTTCAATCACTTCTATATTTAATCCGGGCAGGACCTCAAAAGTGCCTTCTTCTATATCCTTAGACCGGCGGTAGTTTCCCTCTATTAACGGCAAACCAAAGTATTTTAATAAATTATTAGACCAACTAATTAAAACATCGTCTTCGCTGTTTAAATACCAAGGGACGTCATACTTTTCTGCCAACAGGGGTGCCGCAGAAATATGATCGCCATGCCCATGTGTAGAATATATTGCACGTAAACGTAACCCTCGAGATTCTAGTAATTTTTCCCAATCCTGTGAATTTCCCCATGCATCAAAAATTATTGCCTCATTACCAACGGTTACTAACACAGAATTAGTATTTTCTGGTGCCATATGCAGAATTTCAAATTTTGTTTCCTGTTTATTTTCTGGCATCTTTTTTCGTCTTTTTTGCTACAATTTTTTTGCTTGCTTTTTCACCAAGAACAATCTGTTTAATTTCTTCACCTGTCAAAGTTTCACGTGCCAATAATTCTTCAGCCAATTTACGAACGGTATCCTTATTCTTTGATAAAATTTTGGTTGCATCAGCATGTGCAGAATCCAACCAAGAACGAACTTCTTCGTCAACCATCTGTGCCGTCTTTTCAGATGCGTTTTCTAGCGCACTGCGCGTACCAAATGTATTTACTTGATTGATGGCAGCCAAACCTATTTTCGGCGACAACCCTGCTGTAGTTATTGAATATCGTGCCAAACGCGTCGCCATGGCAATATCACTTTCTGCACCAGTCGTAATTTTGTCAGAACCAAAAAATACTTCTTCTGCACTTCGCCCTGCCAAAGCAATAGACAAATTTGCACGAACTTCTGCAATTGTCATAGAAACCTTGTCATCTATTGGCAAATGCTGAACCATACCAAGCGCACGCCCACGCGGAATAATCGTCGCTTTGTGTATAGGGTCTGTTATATCAGCATACATAATACTAACAAATGCATGCCCTGCTTCATGATAAGCGGTTAGTTTTATATCTTCTGGACGCATTTTGCGAACTTTACGCGGACCCATTAAAATTTTATCGCGCGCCTCTTCTACGTCTACTTGCGCAATTTCCTTACGCCCGTTACGAACCGCGTGCAACGCCGCTTCATTCAACAGATTTTCTAAGTCAGCACCTGAAAAACCGGTTGTTCCTCGTGCCAAATCTTGTAAATTTACGTCAGAAGATACCTTTACCTTTTTTGCATATAAATCTAATATTTCTCGACGACCAGACAAATCTGGCAACTCAATATAAACTTGTCTATCAAAACGACCCGGGCGCAACAAAGCAGGATCTAGCATATCAACACGATTCGTCGCCCCTATCACAATGATACCAGTATCATTTGCAAAACCGTCCATCTCTATCAGCAACTGATTTAGTGTCTGTTCACGGTCTTGATCGTTATACGAATGCGTACTACGACGCTGCCCAATTGCATCTATTTCATCAATAAATAATATACAAGGCGCATTACGTTTCGCCAAATCAAAAATTTCTTTTATTTTTGCAACCCCCAAACCAACAATTATACCGGAAAAATCACTACCTGATGCCGCAAAAAATGGAACGTTTGCTTCACCCGCTATGGCACGCGCTAACAAAGTCTTACCTGTTCCAGGTTCTCCAGACAGCAATATACCACGCGGTACACGCGCACCAACATCCCGGAATTTTTTACTATCTTTTAAGAAATCTACTATTTCCATTAATTCTTGTTTTTCAGAATCTATACCTGCAACATCTTTAAAGGTAGTTTTTGTTTTCCCCGTTGTTATTTTGGTCGGATTTTGCTGCGCCAAACTACGGCTTAAACCACCTGCCCCCATTTTAAAACCGCGGAATATCCACCATATAAAAAACAACCCCATCAAAATCGGAACCCATGTTCCAAGATAGTCTACCCACGTTTTCGAAGTGTCAATGGATATCGTCGCACCGTTTTTAGCAATCTGACTTAATAGTTCTGGATCATAAGTTATCGTCGCCGTATACGGGGTACCATCCGTTAACATACCTGATGCGTCACTGCCACGAATTTCCATAGTTTCAATTTCAGGTGCACGACGCAAAACATCAGAAAAGCTTAGTTCTACAGGCTTCTGCACATCAGAAGCATTACCAAACATCTGAGGTGCAACCCCACCCCCAACAAAAGAACGTGCAATCATAAAAACAAACAGCAACGCAAATATTATTAAAAATATATTTCCATTGTCGCCACCACGACGAAAAAAATTAAATTTCTTTTTTTGATTTTTCAAATTTTGATTTTCCATGTCTTGTCCTAAAACTTGTTTTTGCCCCTTCGGGAACAATTAAGATTTTCTGATTCAACCTACGCAAAGTGCAATGCCCCAACGTAAATTTACAATCACGTTGCAATTTATCTAGTGCGTTTGACAAAGAAGTCAAGCGTGGCTGATATTCATCCCCCCCGATTTTTTGAATCAACGTTCCCAGCAACTTTAATCTAATATCGGGTGCTTGGTCAAACAGAAAAGAATCAGAAAATACAGCGCGACTATTATCTACTACTTTCGCTACCATTTCACTAATTTGTTCATCCAGCGCATCACGTACGCGTCCTAAATTTTGAACAGCAAGTAAAATACGGGAATCACTGATACCTAGTTTTTCAGACAATAAATACCTATTTTTACGAATTCTGACACGCGTATAATGCGGATCGTCGTTCATTTCATCAACAAAATATTGAATAGATTTTTTATCGCAATAACTTTTTAACTCTGCACGTGACACATCCAGCAACGGTCTAACAATTTTTATACCGTCACGATACGTTACACGACGCATAGCCGCCAAACCGTATAAACCACTGCCGCGCCCAAGATTCATTAAAAAAGTCTCGATTTGATCGTCTGCTTGATGCGCGGTAAGTAACACTTCTATCCCATTTTCTTGACAGAAATCTGTCATAAATTTATACCTTGCATCACGAGCCGCAGCTTCCAAACCCGAAGAAGGTTTTTCACCAGTCCAATAAAAAATTTTACACGGAACCCCAATGCTTTTACATAAATCGCGAACATATTGAGTTTCTATATCCGCATTCTTCCGCAACCCATGATTTACATGTAAGCAAACTACATCCGCTTTTATTTCTGCTAACCAGCACAATAAGCATACAGAATCTACCCCACCACTGACAGCCACTGCCAAACGATGCCCTTTATATGCACGCATAAAATCTAAAAACTTTTGATTCATAATGATGATATTTTATGATATAATTCGCAAAAATAAAGGAAAAATAGAATATGTCAAAAAAGTTAAACTCTCTTGCTGTATATTGCGGGCATCAGTTTGGTACCAATCCTTCGTTCGCAAAGGCAGCCGCCAGCGTCGGTGAATTCTTAGGCAATAACAATATACAAATGGTGTTTGGTGGTGGTGACGTGGGTTTGATGGGAACCGTAGCTACAGCTGCACTTGATGCAGGCGGTCACGTCATAGGCATATCTACAAATAACGTCATTGAAAAACAAGAACCAGTTCATGGCGGCGTAGATATACAAGTCGTTAACGGGGTAAACGAAAGAAAACAAAAAATGATAGAATTATCAGACGGTTTCATAATTTTACCTGGTGGTATCGGTACATTAAACGAACTTACAGATATTATGACCATGCAACAAATCGGTGAATCAAAAAAACCTTTGTTCTTCTTGAATACTTCTGGTTTCTGGATACCCTTTGTGCGTCTGTTTATACATATGCAGAAAAACGGTTTCATAGAAACTATTCATGACTACAACATTCACGGTGCAAATACACCCGAAGAATTATTTCAAAAGATACTAGAATATTAAAATTCAACTATTTTATCACGGGTATTGGTACCACGAATAATCTTTATGCTGGTCTTAGGAACTTTAAAATGTTCCGCCAGCATTTTTTTTACCGCATCATTAGCTTCACCATCTGCCGGAACGGCTGTAGTATGAACGCGTAAAGAACCGTCCCCTTCAACGGTGACTTTATTTTGACGCGCCCGCGGTATCACACGAATTATTACCCGCATATTTCTTCCAATACTTTATTTAATTCTGGTTTTTTTGAACCCGATACTAAATGCAAATGAAAATGAAAAACAGATTGCTTTACAAAAGGAGCATCTGCCCCGGCATTCGCTAATACATTAAAATTCTGATTAATACCTAATTTCTCTGCAGTTTCTCTGAAGCACGCCCAAAAACCGGCCTGTTCATCCGCCGTTGCCTTGGAAGTAAATTCTAGAATGTTTTCATATTCACCTTTCGGAATTACTAAAACATGCTTTTCAAACAACGGATTGATATCATTAAAACTTAATGCATACTCGTTTTCAACAATTGCATTACGAGGTATCTCATTTCTAACTATTTTTGCAAAAACATTATTTTTATCGTACATATTTTCTCCCTTAATATCGCAGCACAGATTATCACGCAAAAGGTATAAAATCAAGCCCTTGAAATCACTTTTTAACGCACTATATTCTATGCCAAGAAACAGACAGACAACAAGGAGAAATGAATATGTTTAAACCCTTACATAATTATGTTCTGTTAGAACGTATAGAAGAAGAAAGCAAAACTGCCGGGGGAATTATAATTCCAGACAACGCAAAGGAAAAACCATCTCGCGGAAAGGTAATTGCAGTTGGTGACGGCGCATTTGACGGTGACGACAGAATACCAATGTCCGTTAAAGCCGGTGATACAGTTCTTTTTGCAAAATGGGCGGCTTCCGCAAACGAAGTCAAAATAGACGGTAAAGATTATGTTCTAATAAAAGAAACTGACATATTAGGGATTTTATAAATAAAGGATAAATTATGGCAAAAGAAATCGTTTTTGACACGGATAAATTAGCAGCGGGTGTTGATAAACTTGCCAATGCTGTAAAAATTACAATGGGACCTAAAGGGCGCACTGTGGTAATTGAAAAATCTTATGGTGCACCTGTAGCTACAAAAGACGGCGTAACTGTTGCAAAAGCCGTATCTTTGAAAGACCCACAAGAAAACATCGGTGCGCGTATGGTACAAGAAGTCGCAAAAAAAGCTGGTGACGATGCAGGTGACGGTACAACAACTGCAACCGTTTTGGCACAAAAAATAATTCGTGAAGGTCGCCGCGTAATTGCAGCTGGGATGAATCCGATGGACGTTAAGCGCGGTATTGACATGGCAACTGCCGCCGTTGTCGCTGATATTGAAAAACACGCAAGACCAGTAAAAGACAGTTCAGAAATTGCACAAGTTGCAACTATTTCTGCCAATTCTGATTCAGACATTGGTGAAAAAATTGCCGGTGCTATGGAAAAAGTCGGTAAAGAAGGTGTAATTACTGTCGAAGAAGCCAAAGGCTTAGAAACAGAAATTGATGTCGTAGAAGGAATGCAATTTGATCAAGGTTTCATGTCACCATATTTTGTAACTAATAGTGAAAAAATGTTGGCAGAACTTGATGGTGCACAAATTTTGGTTTCTGAAAAGAAGATTACGGGATTACAAGCTTTGTTACCTATTTTGGAACCAATTGCACAATCTGGTCGTCCTTTACTAATTATCGCAGAAGATGTTGAATCAGAAGCTTTGGCAACATTAGTTTTAAATAAATTACGCGGTGGATTGAAAGTCTGTGCTGTAAAAGCACCCGGGTTTGGTGACAGACGTAAAGAAATGCTGAAAGATATCGCGGCGGTAACTGGTGCGACAGTAATATCTGATGATATGGGAATGACTTTCGATAATATAACTCCAGATGTTTTAGGTACGGCAAAAAAAATTGTAGTCACAAAAGATTCTACGCTATTGGCGCAAGGTGGCGGGGATAAAAAAGCGATTGCTGCACGCGCCGACGAAATCCGTAAACTAATATCTATCAGTACCAGTGACTACGATAAAGAAAAACTGGCGGAACGCTTGGCAAAACTAGTTGGTGGTGTTGCCGTTATTAAAGTTGGTGGAATGACCGAGGTCGAGGTAAAAGAAAAGAAAGACCGTGTAGATGACGCTTTGGCGGCAACACGCGCTGCGGTTGCAGAAGGTATTGTCGCAGGTGGTGGCATAGCGTTGGTTCGTGCAACTGCGGCATTAAATAAACTATCGGGCGCAAACCAAGATCAAAACGTAGGAATTGATATAGTACGTCGCGCATTGGTTGCACCTTGTGCTCAGATTGCTGAAAACGCCGGAGTATCTGGTGAAATAGTCGTCGGTAAAATCATGGAAGCCAAAGATTATAACTTTGGTTACGATGCACAAACAGATGAATACGTTGACATGATGAAAGCAGGAATAATTGACCCAGCAAAAGTTGTTAAAACGGCGATACAAGCAGCTGCAAGTACGGCAGGTGTGTTATTAACAACAGGTGCTGTTATGTCTGAAATTCCAGAAGAAAAACCAGCACCACAAATGGCAGGTGGAATGCCGGGAATGATGTAAAAAAGTAACTACACAAAAAACGCCATCTAAAAAGATGGCGTTTTTTATTTTCACCTTGAATTAAATAAACAATACATATAACATTAGTAATGTCAATGGGAGTTCCATTGATGGGGTGTGAGAACCCTGCGTAAGCGTCGGAATATATACTTATGGCGCAAATGATAGCGCCACTTTTAAAATTACGACGAAAAACAAACTCCTGACACAAGGTCAGGAGGGCGTGTGAATATATTGAATAAACAGCACAATTCTTACGATTGTTCTCAACCTCCTGACCACCAAATAAAACGGTGGTTTTTTATTTACTGATAAAACAGGAGATCTCATAATGAAAAGAAATATACTTTTTTTCAATATATTATTACCGCTATTGATTATAGGTTTACCTAAAGCTTCATCTGCTGTCACTGTTTACTGTTCAAATTATACATGCGCTTCTAACCCAAGTCCAAAACTAGCAGGCGAAATGTGTGCAACCACAACAAAAAAATGTTATGGTAACAGCAACACGGCCGTGGTCAGTTGCGCAACTTGTCCTGATGGGTATATGTTAACATCAGCCACCGAAGAACTACAACCAGTTGGAGAGACCGGAACTTGTACCGTAAGGTATTCCTCCTGCGTAAAGGAAGCCACTATTACCCCCGATCCTGGCTGTGATGGTACTTGCGATGACTGTGAAAATACTGATTGGGAAAATTATTATGGTTCGGGTTTCCCAAAACTATTAGGCTATCAAAGAAAAGTTATGGCGGCTTGTAATATAAGGACATGTGTATGCACTAAAACATATTTTTATAGGTGTGCTGATGGTTATTATGGTTCAACTTTAAACGGTACATCAGGATGCTCTCAATGTCCGGGTGATTCATCAGCTTCTTCTCTTATAACTGGAAATTCTATAGCTGGAAGTAATGGTGTTATTACGCAATGTTTTGTAGAAAAAGGTGATGACTCAACAGGGTCATATGTTTACACTTCTGAGTGTTATTACACAAATTAAAAAA
>CASEJM010000017.1 GCA_949288265.1 uncultured Pseudomonadota bacterium
AGTGCGAGCGTAGCTCAGTTGGCTAGAGCGCAACCTTGCCAAGGTTGAGGTCGAGGGTTCGAGCCCCTTTGCTCGCACCAGAGTTTAGAAAAGGTCTGTGCAAAAATGATTTTAAATTTTAAAAAAATTTTTAATTGATATGGTGCGACCTTCAAAATAATGACGGACGCACTTTTTATGCGTCCGTTTTTTAATTTCAACGTTTTAAAGGAACAAGAAATGTCAGAAAACACAAACAACGCAATTAAAATATCGACTAATGAATTAGAGGCGCGTTTGCAAAAAGCGGAAAACATTCGTGCTCGTGACGGGGTTGTTTGGAAGGATAAATATGAACGAACAAATACCATTGCTGATGCGCGTAATTTGTCTGATGGCGTGCATGTCAGACTTGCTGGGCGCATAACGGCTTTGCGTTGGTTAGGTAAATTAATGTTTGGGCGTATTTATGATATAGACGGTGAGATTCAGTTTTCTATGTCACGCGAAGAATTAGGCGAAGAACAATACAAGTTTATGAAAGCGAACGTTGACCTTGGGGATTTTATCGGAATAGACGGGGAATTGTACCATACAACAGCGGGGGAATTGACTGTTCGTGTGGCAAAGTATGACATTTTATCAAAAGCTTTGCGACCTTTACCGGAAAAGTTCCATGGGCTTACTGACATGGAAACCAGATATCGTCAGCGTTATTTGGATATAATAGCTAATGAAGACACTCGTAATACTATGAAAATGCGTTTTAAAATGTTGCGTCTGATACGTGAGCATTTGAATGATAATGGGTTTGTGGAAGTAGAAACACCTATTATGCAAGTGGTTGCAAGCGGTGCAGCAGCAAGACCTTTCATAACTCATCATAATGCACTAGACGCTGATTTTTATTTGCGGATTGCACCTGAATTATTTTTAAAGCAAACTATTGCGGCGGGTTTTGACAGGGTATACGAACTTGGTAAAAATTTTCGTAACGAGGGTATGGATGCCATGCATCTTCAAGAATTTACAATGTTGGAATGGTATGCTGCGTATTGGAATTATAAAGATAACATTGATTTTTCTTGGGCAATGGTTCAAAAACTTTTGTTGGAATTACGGGGCAGTTTGCAAATTGAATATCAGGGTACTAAGTTAGATTTCAGTAAGTACGAAGAAATTGATTATACGGCCCGGATGAATGAATTGTTAAGTGTAGATATTCTTGAATTTAAAGATACAGACGCCTTAAAACAGCAGTTGATAGATAAAGGCATGTTCCCAGCAGATGAATTAGAGCTTTTAAAATCCGTACCAGCTATTGTCGATTATGTATTTAAGCGGAAGATACGTGATCAGATTGTTCAACCTGCGATAGTGTATAATTATCCTGCGTATTTAATACCGCTGGCTCGTCGCAACGATGAAGATAATCGCAGAATAGATATATTCCAGTTAATTGTATGTGGGGCAGAGCTTATAAAAGCATATTCCGAGCTTGTCGACCCAATTGTACAACGTGAAGCGTTTGAAGAGCAGGCCAAAAACAAGGCCGCTGGTGACGAAGAAGCTTTTGATTTAGATGAAGACTTTTTACGTGCAATGGAACATGGAATGCCACCGATTTCGGGTCTTGGATTAGGAATTGATAGATTCTTTTCTATAATTGCGAACCAACCGACATTACGTGATGTAATATTATTTCCGATAATGAAATGATAAGGATAAAAAATGCTTAGACCATATTCAGAAAGTTATGCGGAAGATTTAGCTGCAGACCATGACAGGAAAAATCAAATAGCCATTGAAAATGCGCGTGCTTCTGGGCGTATAAATGATGAGGCCGCAAAATATATGTCTGAATTATATTCGGATAGTATTGTATGGTTTCGAGAGGTGTTTTATTTTTTAGGGAAATGTTTTGGGGCTCCGAAGGCACCGGTTATGCGTTATGATTATGCGACAGACAGTGCAATTAACGAGCCGATAAAGATTTCTGACATAAATCCTTTATCTCCTTACATCGTTCACCATCGTTTAGATGCTGATCCTATGCGAAATCAGTTTTTTACTAGCGGCGAAGGACATAAGATAGATTTGGCTGTATCATCTATTGTCACTGTGATTGTTGGTGCGCAGAAAAACGTAGATAGAGCTTTGGATAAACTTACCGGTAAGTATTATGCCGCATATGTGGACGAGGTTGTTAATACTGTATATCGTGTAATTTCTTCTCGCGAGCGTGAATCATCTGCGCGAGCTGTTGCTGATAAAATTCGCTTAAAGCTTACGGAAAAATATATTTCGACTCCATCAGAAACGGTTTTATCCATAATAGGTTCTGGTCATGAAAAATTAGCGGTTGAATTGGTCAGGGCTTTAGATAAAGTAAAACGACCACGTATGCGCTTGCAAGATGTTTGGCGCGTAAAATGCTTGTTTGATTTGATACCGCAAGCAAGAACTTTTATTGAGCGTGTATGCGAAATGATGCCGGATAGAATCTTGTCTGTGCGTGATAACTTTTATGATATGAAAAATCCTAGGAATTATCGCGATGCGAAACTGGTTATAGATATAGGTAAAGACGGTCGCGTTGTACCGATGGAAATCATATGTCAAGTCAGAACTTTTTTTGAATTTGAACGTCAAACGCATGGAAATTATGAGGTATCTCGTAAAAGCGAGAATAAAAAATATAAGAAAACAGATAGTAAAATTATAAGTAACGTTGCACAGGGGGCACGTGAACATAAGATGGGCGTTGAAGAATATAATTTAATGATATGTCAATGCCTAGAAGACTTATTTGATAGAGTAGGTTGGAATATTTTATATAGTTTGGGTAACGATGTACCGATGTTTGAAGGATTTCCAAAACCGTGTAAATTGTATTATCCTCAGAAAATATTGGATGTAATAGGAGAAAAGCTAGATAATGCAATTGAAAACGAAGTTTTTCGTTTTACGAACGCTCCAGCGACGTTAACCATGGCTCAAGAAAGTGAAATTTTTCATTTTATGGCAAGGTTCGTTTTAGTATCTGCGATGCCGTATGTACAGAAGGATTGGGATGTCCCATCTGATACCATGGCTGGGAAACTGTTTAATTTTGTCATGACAGAAGTTCAAAGATATTATAAGAAAAACGGTTAAAAATGTATTAACGTCCCAAAAATGTAGGAAATCAAACTATATAATTTTTGGGGCGTTTTTTCTTGCTTTCTTAGGTTTAATCGGCAACAATAATTACAGGTTCTTGTTGTTTTATGGAACCATAACAAGCATAGAAAGGAAGGCACATTATGCGTCAAGGTAAAGTTAAGTGGTACAATGGTAAAAAGTGCTTCGGGTTTATTACGCCGGACACTCCAAATGAAAACGGCAATACAGATGATGTATTTGTTCATTCTAGTGCATTAAAGGCAGCGGGTATCAGATTCTTAAATGAAAACGATGTTGTCGAATTTGAAGAAGAGGTCCGTAACGATAAATTATCAGTTACAACATTGAAATTAATTCAAAGAGACGAAGAATCGGCACGTCGCTTTCAGGAACGTCGTGCAGAACGTCGTCGTGCTGCGGAAGATCGTAAGCAACGTGAAGAAAAATCTGAACGTCGTTCGGGTTTTGCTTTCTGGAAGAAATAATTAATTTTATTGTTAAATAATTAAAAATCGCCCGTTCGGGCGATTTTTATTTCTGTACGAAGTGCACGCTATATTGAGGTTTTTTATCTGACCCCAAAGAAGCGCGTACGACTTTATTTGAAGCAACCTGTACAGAACGAATTAAATTCGCTTTGTCTTTTCGTTCTGTTTTAGTCAGACCATCAATAGCTTTGGTAATTTCTATTTGAATTTGACGCTTCATAAAACCAGTATCATCTGTTTCAAATATTCCGGCACTTGATACTTCAGGCGTTCCTTTTAAGAAACCTCGTTTATCAATCGGTAAGGTTACAAATATTGCACCATTTGTCGCAATCTTTTTGCGGGTTTTATATACCGGATCGTCTGTACTTCTTTCAGTTTCACCTTCCATTACAACGAAACCCGTTTCTATAGTTTCTGCCACATATGGGGCCTCTCCGTCAGATAAAGCTATCATTTCACCATTATGTACAACCATCATATATTTTGCACCGCCGCGTTCCATGGCCATTTTACCGTTTAACATTTCGTTTATATAATCACCATGCATTGGAACTGATACCTGTGGGTGTACCATATCATAAAAACGTTCAAATTCTGGACGACCTGCGTGACCGCTTGCGTGTAGGTGAGTTGTATCAAATATCGTATGTGTTTTTATGCCCATACGTGCCAATTTATTATATAGGTAAGATACATCTTGTTCACGTCCTGGAATTACTATAGCACTGAATAGAACCGTATCTGTTGGTTGTAATTTCATTTCTTTTACGTGACCACGGCAAAGACGGGTAAGCATAGCGAATTGTTCACCTTGGGATCCCGTTAAGAATATTGCTTGTTTTTCAGCAGGTAAATCTTTTATTTCGCTGTGCAGATAAATATCGTCTTTGTTTATATAGCCAAATTCTATCCCCATTTCGCGAAATTCTGGTAAGCCAACAAAAGGTACAGGATTTGGATTACTGCGTTCTTTTATGGCGGCAATTCTACCGGCGGCATGTGCAGCTTCTGCAAACATTTTCATACGTGCCAAAGAACGAGAGTACCCAGTTACTAAAACGCGTCCAGGTGCTTTTTTCATAATTTCTGTTAACGTTTCACGAACTTGAACTTCCGTTGTCTGAGCTTCTTGACGTGATGAAGATGTAGAATCAGACATACAAGCCAATAATTTTGGGTCGGAACCTATTTCACGTAAACGAGCGTAATCTGTTGGTTCTTCTATCGGATTATCATCATTAAAAGTCCAGTCGCCTGTATGCAATACTTTACCAGCAGGGGTTTTTATTATCAACATTTGAGCTTCTGGTACCGAATGAGAAACGTGGAACGTTTCAATTTCAAAAGGATCAAGTTTTAAAGTTGCCCCATGATGGTCAAATTCAATTATATCTTTTTCTGGATTAAAATCTAATTCTATGCCGCGAAATGTTTGACGCAGAATTTCTGCAGGAAAGCGCGTGCAATAAATTGGTTTTCTAAACTTTGGCCAAATGAATTTTAATGCGCCAATGTGGTCTTCGTGACCATGAGTGATTACAAAACCAACAACATCTTTCTTTCTTTTTTCTAACCATGTTGTATCGCAATATTGTACGTCACCGGCACCAATTTCTTCTTCCAAGAACCCCATACCGCAATCAACAACCAGATATTTTCCTTTGTACTTATAAATGTACATATTTTGACCGACGTGTTCTAAGCCCCCAAGAGCCATAAAATATAATTTTTCGTCGTTTTTATCGTTTTCGTATTTGTTCATACCCGTAATTTTTGCGGGTTTGCCTGTCATAGCACTAACTTCTGTATCTGGTGCAGTTTGTTTTTCTTTTACTTTTACCATAATAAATCCTTTTTACATGTTATACTTTTGCACCGTCATACAATTCATTGCTAATAAAGAAATTTCTTTATTTGTAGTGAATCTAAATGACGGTGCGGCTTTTACCCGTTTAATAATCAGAATGACAATTAAAATAACGGGATTTGGTTTTCGGAATTTACCCGAAATCTCTCATACCCCAATAATTCTACTACTATTTAATATAAAAGCAAGGGAAATAAAAACGCCTCTTTTTGAGGCGTTTCGTGTTTATTCTGCCAACGTACCGACAGACATGGTAATACGACGAATGCCGCTGCTGATAGATTTTTCTTTATTTACCTTGGCTTTAATTATTTCAGCTGTGTGGTAAATATGGGTTCCTCCGCATAGTTCGCATGATACGTCGCCGGCAGTTATAACTTTAACTGTGTCACCATATTTTTCATCAAACAAAGCCATGGCACCACGTTTTTTAGCGTCTTCTAATGACATTTCTTCATGGGTAACGGGCATGTCCGATGAAATCCATTTGTTTACCAAATCTTCAACAGCTTGTTTTTCTTCTGCTGTCATAGCGCGACCAAATCTAAAGTCAAAGCGTACGGAATCAGGAGATACTTTTGAACCGCGTTGTTCTACATCTTCGTTCAATACGTTTCTTAAAGCCGCTTGAAGTAAATGCGTTGCAGTGTGAGCGCGAGCAGTCTGTTGGCGGGTTGTCATATTTATTTTTGTTTTCACCTTATCACCAACAGATATATCGGCTGTTAATGTTCCTTTATGGATTACTACGTTATCAACGCGACTGGCCTCAATTACATTCATAACAGTGTTACCGTTCTTTATCAGTTCTCCGGCGTCGCCAACTTGTCCCCCTTGTGTGCCATAGAAGTTTGTTTTATCCAATGCAATTTCTACGTTGTCACCAGATACGGCGCTTTGTACAAATTCACCGTCGCGTAAAATTAATAAAACAGATGATTCCATTTTTTCGTCTGGTTCATATTTATAGTGATCATCTGTTGCCGGTAAATTGGTTTGGGATTCCCATAAGGTACGTGTTCCCTTTGTGTCAGCACGACTACGTTCTTTTTGTTCAGCCATTGCGCGTTCAAAACCTGCAACATCGACGTCGATGTTTTTGTCACGTAAAATCATTTGCGTTAAATCCAATGGAAAACCATAAGTGTCAAATAATTTGAACGCAACTTCTCCGGGTAAAATACCGTTATTTATTTTAGGTATTTCATTATCAAGCAATTTTATGCCGTTTTGTAACATATCCGCAAAAGCATTTTCTTCGTTTTTAATTATCTCAATAACATGATTTTCTTCTTTTGCCAATTCTGGATAGGCACTACCCATTTCTGTAATTAAAGCAGGGTATAGTTTAGATAATAGCGCACCTTTATGGCCAAGTATTTGACCATGACGCATGGCGCGACGTAATATGCGACGAATTACATATCCACGGTCTGTGTTGCTAGGAATTACGCCGTCTGCGATTGCAAAACCTACTGCGCGTAAATGATCCGCAATGATTTTAAATGAAGGTGTGTTTTCGTCCGTCTTTTTTACGCCTGTAAGGTCTTCTGTTGCGCGAATTAGATTAACGAATAAATCAGTGTCAAAATTATCAATTTTATTTTGTAATAACGCAGCCCAACGTTCTAAACCCGCACCTGTATCTACATTCTGTTTTGGCAGTGGTGTTAAATTACCATTTGCATCTCGGTCAAATTGCATGAAAACATCATTCCATATTTCAACCCAACGGTCATCTTCGTCAGAAAAATTTTCGCCAAAGTCATAGAAAATTTCCGTACAAGGACCACAAGGACCTGTATCACCCGCCGACCACCAATTATCTTTATCGCCCAGACGAATTGCCTCTTTCCCTGCAACTTTACGCCAGATTTCTGTGGAGTCTTCATCACTTTCATGTGTCGTTACCCGGATGCGTGTGGGGTCTAGTTTTAATACCTTGGTCAGCAGTTCCCAAGACATTTCAATGGCACCTTCTTTGAAATAGTCGCCAAAAGACCAGTTGCCTAACATTTCAAAAAAAGTGTGGTGGCGCCCGTCAAAACCAACTTCGTCCAAATCGTTATGCTTACCACCCGCACGAATACACTTCTGTACGTCTGCAACCCGAGGCGCAAATGCCGGTTCTGTACCTTGCAGAATTCCTTTCCAAGGTACCATTCCAGCAACAGTAAACAACAATGTCGGGTCGTTCGGAATAAGTGACGCCGATGGAACAATTTTATGTCCTTTTGATTCAAAGAAGTTAAGAAAAGTTTTTCGAATATCATTATATTTCATTTTATAAATCCTTGTTTTTATCGCTGCAATTTTATATGCACTATGATCTTATTTCAATAATATATTTAGTTTTTATGAAAGATAAAGTAAAATAATATTTCTAGCCCCGCGGGGCTGCAGCTGAATTAAATGTGCTTTGCAATATTGTTTCGTATTTTTCTAATGCGCGACGATATTGTTCGTCAGCATTACGAGCTGGTTGTGCAAGTTTTCCATATTTTATACGAGAAGTGTCTATTGAATTTTTAATATAATTTATTTTATCCATATAAATAGGGGCGGCATTTGGGTTTGTATTGCGCGTGTATATGTTAACAAAATTCCACAAAATGGCACTTATAGGTGGATAATAATCCAGTTTTTCGTCTATTTTTTTTATCTTATCTATAACGTCAGTAATTATTTTAGATAACCCGAATAATACTTTTGCACGAATAGGTGTTCCTAAGATGCCTATATTTGGTCGTGCAAGTTCTACATTTTCACCGTCAATATCAAAATTACTAGGGTTTTCCATAACTCGTAACAAATTAGATACTTTGTGACGCAGTATAACAGCATTCTGAATGATTGCAAAGTTATCACAAGAAACACTTGGTATTTCTAAATCTATTAACAAGTCGTCATCGTTGCAAAAAACAATCCAATCAGATTTAATTTCATTTGCAGCATTTATTATATTTAATTTAGCACTTAATTCCCCTAGGTTTTCATTTGTATTAATAATTAAGAGATCGCCACAATATCCAAGCCTACGAATTTGACGTTTAGAAATAGTAGTCATAGGGTTATCATTATAAATTATTAAGGTAAATTTATTAGGTAGTTTAGACAAAGCGGGTATAGAAATTCGCAGCTTTTCATTATAAAAAGTTGTTAGTCCTACTACAATATTGTTTTTTCTGCGTATCATAATGGTGATTCTAAATTAAAGTTTATAAAATTGCAATTGCTTACTTATTTATGTTATAATATATAACAAAGATTTTAAGGAATCAAATAAATGAAACCATTAATGTTATTTGC
The DNA here is from genome assembly GCA_949288265.1 of uncultured Pseudomonadota bacterium. Lineage (GTDB taxonomy): Bacteria > Pseudomonadota > Alphaproteobacteria > Rs-D84 > Rs-D84 > Enterousia. The sequence goes on from CASEJM010000017.1 coordinate 8,812, forward strand.
AATAATTGCGTTGGTCTCGATTATAGTAGTTGTATCTTTCGGGTTACAATTGGCACCGAATGCACCAATTGCGCTTTCACCAGAAGCTGCGGCAGAAGCATTGTATATATGTCCGACTAGCAGCTTGTTTTGGGATGGTTTTGCAAATGGGTTAATGCCGTTTCATAGATATTTAATCATAGGTTTATTTTTTGTTGTTATGTTGTTGGCGTTCAGTTGGGGATGGGCTTTGTATCAAAATTTATTGAACGATTCTTTTAAGCGTGAAAGTTTTAAAAAACCGTGGCAAATGACGAAGTTTACATTTTGGGTCAGTGTTATAGTTTTATTGTTTGCGCTGACACCGAATTACTTTAGAAGCGTCACAGTAGATGGATTAAGCGGTCAATACGTTTTATGTGAAAGTGATACACCTGGGGCACGTGCTGTGCGTTCTGATGCGGTGCATGACTAGAAATGATTATTTTGTCAACATTTATAAAAATTTGCTGATATTAAATATACTCTTGACTTAAAGCCACGAATTCTCTACGATTCGTACAAGCAGCACAGGCAATGTCCATAGAATATAATGGGTTGCGATATGTGGGTAACAGAAAAAGGCGTATATCTGCATAAGAAAGATTCTATAGACATTGCCTTGGGTCTGCCGGACACCTTATATAAATTTATATGAAAGGAGAAAACAAATGAATAAACAGCAATTGATTGAAGCAATCGCAAACGAAGTTGAAGTAACCAAAGCAACAGCAGCTGCATGCTTGGATGCATTTATCAACACTGTTACAAAAGTTTTGAAAAAGAAGGGCGAAGTTCGCTTGGTAGGTTTCGGTACATTTACAACAGCGAAACGTAAAGCGACAACAGGTCGTAATCCTCAGACAGGTGCTGCTATAAAAATCCCTGCTTCTACTCAGCCTAAGTTTAAGCCAGGTAAAGCATTGAAGGATGCTTTAAACTAAACTTTAGATAGTTTCGTTTTTTAAGTACCGCCTAGTTAGGCGGTACTTTTATATATTTTTTTCTTTTATTTGTTTGAATATATAATGTATACTTTATGAACGAAAGTATTAAAGGAGTCTTTTATGTGGACGGTTGTTGCAATAGTTGCGGTTGTTTTATTATATTTCATTGCTGTTTATAATGGTTTGGTATCAAGACAGAATCAAGTAAAAGAGGCTTGGGCAACGATTGATACGCAGTTAAAACGTCGTTATGATTTGATTCCTAATTTAATAGAAACCGTTCGTGGGGCAGCAAAACACGAACGTGAGACCTTGGAGTCGGTTGTGGCGGCTCGTGATGCGGCGATGAAGGCGAATGGACCGGCGAAAGCTGATGCCGAGAATCGGTTAACAGAGACATTAAAAAGCATTTTTGCATTATCTGAAAATTATCCGACATTACGTGCAAACGAGAACTTTTTAGAATTACAACGCGAGTTGACGGATACGGAAACTAAAATCCAAGCTGCACGCCAATTTTATAATACAGTTGTTATGGGGTTAAATACTCAGATAGAACAATTTCCTTCGAATATTGTTGCACGAATGTTCAATATTACGCAGGCAAAAATGTTTGAAATTGATGAAAAGGAAAAAGTTGCCCCGAAGGTAAAATTTTAAAAGATCCCGCGTTGCGGGATTTTTACTTGATTTTTCAAGAAAAACAGTATAGACTAAACCCCGCTGGATAACCAGAACTGAATAAGTGATATGTCTTTTGGTCATATTTACGATAAGGATTCTGTGAAATGTCTGGCACCTAAAAAAACCAAAAAAAGGATAAAATTATGGCAAGAGCAGGCGCAAAACGCAGCACAAGAAAGTTAAAAATCGGCCGCAGTTTAGGTGTAAACCTATGGGGGCAGGCGAAATCACCATTTAATAAACGTAAGTACAAACCAGGACAGCATGGTCCAACGTCACGTGGCGGTAATTCTTCTGATTACGCAAAGCAGATGCGTGCGAAGCAGACCCTGAAAGGTTATTATGGAAATATAGGTGAAAAGAAATTCCGTGCGTATTATATGGAAGCCGCTAACATGAAAGGCGACGCACCAGATAACTTAATTGGTTTGTTAGAACGTCGTTTGGATGCAGTTGTATATCGTGCAAAATTGGCACCAACAGTATTCTCGGCGCGTCAATTGGTAAGCCATGGTCATATATATGTAAATGGTAAACGTGTAAAGATTGCGTCATATCAGGTAAAACCTGGTGATGTTATCACGGTCAGTGAAAAAGCGAAACAGATGCCTTTGGTTGTTTTGGCTTTGGAATCTGCTGAACGTACATGGCCTGATTATATCAATGTGGACAGTGCAAACTTTACTGCGACATATACTCGTGTTCCAGCGTTCGCTGACGTTCCGTATCCGGTTCAGATGTTTCCAGAATTGGTCGTTGAATTCTATTCTCGTTAAGTTTAACACGAAAGGAAAGAATCCCGCCATTTCTGGCGGGATTTCTTTATGATTGATTTTTGTTCTTGTACGAATATACTTAAATCAAGATGATTAAAACAAGTTCTTATTTTTGTTATGTTATTTGGTGGCGCCATTAAGGGGCCTGATTAATATGCGTTATTTTTTTATGCTTTCATTTTAGTAATAAACAATTTATCATTATAAAAATAAGGATTTTAGTTATGACAGATTCAAAGAATATAGTTTTAACGGGTATCAGACCGACGGGGGCGCTGCATATAGGGCACTTGGTTGGATCATTGCAGTCAAATGTAGAAATTCAGAATCAGGGTGATTACGTACGTATGTACGGTATGATTGCCGACGCTCAGGGTTTAACAGATAACTTTGATAATCCAGAAAAGGTTCATGAAAACGTAATGGAAGTTGCGTTAGATATGCTGGCGGTTGGTTATGATCCAAGCAAGACGGTTATGTTTATTCAATCAGAAATACCAGAGTTAACTGAATTGACGTTTTATTATATGAATTTGGTGACTGTCGCACGTCTTCAACGTAATCCGACTGTAAAGACCGAAATATCCCAGAAAGAAAAATTTAATGGTGGTATCCCAGTTGGTTTTTTTACCTATCCGATATCTCAAGCGGCGGATATAACGGCATTTAATGCGAATATTATACCTGTGGGCGAAGACCAATTACCGATGATAGAACAGACCGTTGAGATAGTTCATAAATTTAATAGCATTTATGGTGATACATTGGTTTCACCGCGTGCCGTAGTACCGCAGTTGCAGGCGGCGGCAAGATTACCTGGTACAGACGGCAACGCCAAGATGGGGAAATCTTTGAATAATTGTATTTACCTGAAAGATTCTGCGGATGAAATTGCAGCAAAGGTAAAGACGATGTTCACAGACCCAAAGCATTTACGTGTTGAGGATCCTGGTAATACGACCGAAAACCCTGTTTTTATATATTTATCAATATTTGCTAAACCCGAGCATTTTGCTGCGTTTTTACCAGAGTACAAAAATTATTCTGAATTGGCTGCACATTACGAACGTGGTGGATTAGGGGATGTAAAGGTTAAAAAGTTTTTAAATTCTGTATTACAGGAAACTTTACGCCCTATACGTGAACGTCGAGAATTGTTTGCTCAGGATACTTCCGCGGTTATGGAGGTTCTTCGTCAAGGTACAGAAACAGCTCGTGCTGCTGCTGCTGAAACGCTGTCTCGTGTAAAGCGTGCAATGAAGTTAAATTATTTTGATTAAATACAAAGGGAAAGGAGAAGATTATGAAAAAGTCATTGATTTGGGCGTGTAGTGTAATCGGGGTCGGTGCGATATTAGCTTTATTGTTGGGTTGGTTGGATAAGCCTGTACCACCACGTGTGATTTCTGTCGATGGGCAGTGCCTAACGAGTGTTCAGAAAGATAGAACGGCGATTACGTTACGTGTAACTACTTTGGATAAAAGTGCTGCTGTGTCTATGAAAAAAGCGACGTCAAAAATTGCGGAAATTACGGATTATTTAAAAAATCAAGACGTCCAAATGCAAACGACTGAATTCAATTCTTATGAAAAAAGTGAGTGGAACCGAGAATTAGAAAAATCTGTAGTTTTGGGGACTGAAACTACGATCGCAGTAGAGGTATCAGCAGATAATATTGAAACGATAGAAAAGATATTAACTCAATTTGCTGGGCAAGAAGACGTATATTCAGAAAACTTACGTATGTATACCAGTGCTGAAGCTATGAAACCAGCCTTAGAGAAATGTTTGGGTGCGGCGGTTGAAAATGCGCGTGAACGTGCTGATGCTTTGGCTGCAGGGGATGGTCGTACTGCTGGAAAAATGTTAAGCGTTTCTTATAATGTAAGTACTCCGTCTATTCAACCACGCGCTTCAAATTTCATGACAACTGGGGCAAAAATGGCTGTTGCTGATGCAGAAGCATTTAGTGCCGCGGGCAGTATTGTTGCAAAAGACACAGAAGTTTCTGTTAGTGTATCGGCGACATTTGAAATAAAATGATGTAATATGGAAGAAAAGCTGGGGGCTTTTATTGAGTATTTAACGCAGACGAAAAATTATTCTGCGCATACAGCGATGGCTTATGAAACAGATATTCGTGACTTTATAAAATTTTATGAAAATTTTAATGGCTCGAATGTTTCTTTGAATGATTTTGCACGGGCAGATACTTTATGTTTTCGTGCGTGGTTGGCGGATAGACAGAAAAGGGATTTAGCACATAAATCAACAGCGCGTGCCTTGTCATCGTTAAGGGGGTTTTATAAATTTTTAGCAAAAAAGTACAATATAAAAAATAACGCAATCGGTTTAATTTCTTCGCCTAAGGTGCCCCGTAAGTTATCTAAGGCCATAGAAGTTAGTGATGTAGAAGATATGCGTGAAGCAATTCATGTAATAGATGAAGCAGAACCGTGGGTTGCTGCACGGGATTGGGCTCTTGTGGTTTTGATTTTTGGTTGTGGTTTGCGTATTTCTGAGGCTTTGTCATTAAGAAACGCAGATGTCCGTGGTCGACCAGATTCTTTTCGTATTTTAGGTAAGGGATCAAAAGAACGTATAGTACCTGTTTTACCTGCGGTATTAGATGCCATAGAAAAGTACGAACAATTGCGACCATTTGGTGCGGCCCCAGAAGAACCTTTATTTCGTAGTGTGCGGGGATTGCCTATGTCACCGCGCATGGCGGAAAAAGTCGTTGAGAAATTACGTCATTATTTACAATTACCTGATTATGTTACTCCGCACGCTTTAAGGCATACTTTTGCGACAGCTCTTTTGGCAGGAGGGGCGGATTTGCGTAGCTTGCAAGAATTGTTAGGTCATTCATCTTTGTCAACGACACAATTGTATACTAAGGTAAATATGGCAGAGATTATGAACATATACGAACATTCACACCCGCGTGCGCATTTGGATGATGATTAAAATAATTCTTTACATGTTTTATTGAAATGAATACAATCGAGGCGTAAAAATAAATAAAAGGAAGGATATAAATGCCAACAAAATCAACAAAAAAAAGTACAGTTAAAAAGACTGCCGTAAAAAAACCAACTGTTAAACGTAATGTTAAACCTACAATTGTTGAGGAAAACGTAAAAACAGTATCTGAATCACAAATGTCACAATGCAAATGTGGTGCACATTGTAACTGTGGACCAGATTGCAAATGTATGCATCATGGTTCAAAATGTGTTCGGTTTATGTTGAAAGTTATCGTGATTTTAATTGTGTTTGCTTTAGGTTTTGCAGCGGCGAAGTTTGTAGATGGGAACCGTTATTTTCGTGGTCCGCGTGTAGACTTTGATAACGGTTGTTTGGATGTTTCATCGGTAAAATGTCCGCAGATGCAGTCTGTTTTACCTATGATGGATATCGATCATGATGGTTGCATTACTCGTGAAGAGTATCGCGCAATTAAGAAAGAACTTGGGCGTCAAATACGTTCAGGTAGTAATATGCGTCAAGGAATGAGAATTTAAAAAATCCGCCAATGGCGGATTTTTTTTAACCTTTTAGTATTCTGGCTTTGCTTTTATTCCATTCGCGTTGCTTGATTGTTTCTCGTTTATCAAATTTATTTTTACCGTAACCTATACCTAATAATACTTTTAATTTTCCTCGGTTATTAAAGTACAACTTTAATGGGACTATGGTCGCCCCTTTTTCTTGCAATTTTCCAATTAACCTATTTATTTGGGCGCGATGTAATAAAAGTTGGCGAGGACGACGTTCATCAAAATTTACTATGCGTGCAGCTGTGGGAAGTTTTTGTATTTCTATACCCGCCAGATAAAGATCACGACCGCGGCGTTGTACGAAACCGTCAACGATTGTAACCAATCCATATCTGATGGATTTTATTTCAGCGCCAGTTAATGAAAGGCCAGCCTCTATTGTGTCTTCAATAGAGTAACTATACCGAGCTTTGCGGTTTTCAGAAACTTGCCCATTTTTAATTAATTGTCGTGTCATAATGCGGGTATTTTACAACCGAATATAAGAAATTGCAAATTTAATAAGAAATGCTACTATTTTTATATAAATAAAGGTTAAAATTATGAAATGGGAAGAGTATGAACCAGTTATAACTGAAAAAAGCGTTTTTACATATAAAGAACATTATAATACATGTCGACCATATTTTGGTGTTCCAAATTTATTTTATTCGATACGAAATGAAATAAAAGGTTTTGATACTTTGGCCGAATATTTGAATACAGTTTCAAAAATAGAATTTACATATGCAAAAAATAGACCCGTTGTGATGTTTTTGCCTAATATTTCAAAAAAGTTTACATCATCAAAATATAAGGCGCAGCGTAATTGGGCGTATAATTATGTGAATCGCATTGTTAAATTGCTTGAACTAGAGCCAGACGATAATTTGAGAATAGGGGACAGTTATGCAGTTTTTGTTCCATTGGATACAAAAAAGAACCTTAAACGAATGCGACATTTAGCTAGTTATTTTGCGTTTGAAAGTCTGCATATGTTTACCCGTGAAAAGTTTAAAGAACTGAAAAAGCATGTAAAATAAAAAACACCCTTTAAAAGGGTGTTTTAGTTTATGATAAAGAAATTTTTGGATATAACTTTTTTGTGTTCGCATATAGTACTTTAGATAAATCTTCTATACTTATATTCTTTATGGATGCAAGAACTTTTGCCGTTTCGACCACAAAAGCTGGCTCGCATACTTTACCGCGGTATGGGATAGGTGCGCAGTAAGGGCTGTCTGTTTCTATGACAATCCTATCAAGAGGTATTTTTGTAAATGTATTACGAAGTTCTTCTGCGTTTTTGAATGTTAAAATACCGCTGGCAGAAAAATAAAAACCACGATCAAGCATAGTTTTTGCTAACTCCCAAGAGCTTGTAAAACAATGCATTACACCGTGTACATCGCCTTTTAATATTGCAGCGGTATCTTCTTCGGCATCACGTGTATGAACAGCAATAGGAAGTTCATATTTTTTTGCCAACTCTATTTGTTGTTCAAATAATTTTATTTGTTCTATGCGATTTATTTTTCCTTCGTGATAATCCAGACCTATTTCTCCGATGCCGATTACTTTGGGATTAGTTAAAATTGAGTTGGTCAAATAACCAGAAGCATCTATACCAGCGTATTCAGGATGAATACCTGTGGTAGCATATATGTTCAAATTGTTTTCTGCGATTATAACGGCTTTTTGTACATCTTCTGGGGCCGCGCTTGGGCAGATTATTACTTTTACATCTGCTGTATTTGCACGGTTAATCACGGCACTTAAATCACCTGAAACATAATTATCTGTTAAATGGCAGTGAGTATCTATAAACATTGTTTTATTTGAGAAATTATTTTAAATAACCCGATTTCTGGTTCTAAATTCACGCGTGTTATGTTGGCAATAGCATGTGTGGCAGATGGATATAAGTCTGCCAAGCCGAATGCGGCAATTGCATCCAGTAAAATCCCATACAAAGCGGGTTCTGGTGCAATTTTTTTTGCTATTGTAATCATATCAATACTATTGCTGCGTGGGTTTTGTAGACAACTGATAAGTTCTTCGTATATTAGGTCACCGCCCGATTTCTTTAAGTTAGCTATGCGGCCGAAACTGCCATTGGCAAGACGTAATGTTTCATCGCTTACATTAGCTTCGGGCATAAAGGTATCGCATAATTTGCGTAATTGTGCAGTTGTTAACGGATGCATTTTTTCTACGCGTGCCCTAGACCTGACGGTTGGCAGGACGTTTGCTAATTGATGTACAATTAATAAAAATAGAGTCTTTGCCGGTGGTTCTTCTAGTAATTTTAACAAAGCGTTTGATGCCGCCGTATTTAATTCGTCTACAGAGTCAATAAGAATGACTCTCCAGTCACCAGACATTGATGACATTTGCATTTTTTCGATCATGGCGCGAACAGTATAGACTGAAATATTTTTTCCATCAGTTTTTGGTTTTCCATCTTTATCAATGTTTCTTTCCATGTCTATTATGAAAAAGTCGCCGACATTTCCATATACCATTTGGGCAATTTTATACGCTAAAGTAGCTTTACCTATGCCCTTTGGTCCCGTAAGCATCCATACGGGGTGTATAGGATGTTCGTTCCTGTTATTCCATGCGGTCAGGAAGTCGTTCAACACTTCCGTATGTCCTACAAGAACATCGTTATTCATAGGTTCCGGGAAGTTATAAGAATTTGCCGTTTTTTTTGTTACCATTTAGTCAATTCCAAATATTACGCGAATGTTTTTAATTACGCGCCCCAAAAACTGGGTCTTTTTAACTGTATCCATTGCAATAAGTGAAGATCTTGCAATAACTTCTCCGTCTTTTTGCGCGATTATTTCCCCTATAACATCGCCTTTTTTAACGGGGGCAGGTAACGGGTCGTTATATCTGGCTAATACTCGTACCCCGGTTAAAGCATTTGACTTTGGGACAGTTATTACGAACGGTTTTTCTATCGTTGCAATTACACTAGGTTTACGACCGTACCATACAGGAATTTCGGCAATTTTATCGCCTGGGTTATAAAAGGTATGGTTCATAGTGGTAGAATAACCATAATCTAATAACTTTTTCATTTCTGTCGCAAGAGCATCATGACTTTTTCCATTAAAACCGTTAATGACGCCAATCAATCGTCTGCCGCCGACTTTAGCACTGGCCACCATTCCATACCCACCGTCATCAGTGTGCCCCGTTTTTAAACCGTCTGCCCCCGGCATGATAAAAAGTAATTTATTATAGTTCATAGTGTGGGTTCGTCCCCAATCTTTGCACCAATCACTTTGATATTCGTTAAATTCGAAGCGTTTTGTAGCAAATAAAGGGTAAATGTCCGGATAGTCAGAAATGATATGCTGGGCCAATATCGCCAATTCGCGACTTGTCATAAGGTTATTAGGATTAGGAAGCCCGCTGGCATTTCCAAAAGTAGATTGGGTCATTCCCAGTTCTCTGGCTTTTTTTTGCATCAATTCTGTAAATGCAGATTCCGAGCCCGCTAATTTTTCTGCGACCACTACACTTGCATCGCCACCAGACAATACAATTAATCCCATGATGGCATCGCGTACCGTTAATGTTTGACCGGCGACTAAGCAGATTTTGCTGGCCGGATACCATAGCGGATTATTATAATCGGCGTTTTCACTGACTGTAAGACGATCATCCATTTTTAAATTACCAGCTTTTATTTCGTCAAATAATACAGTTAGCGTCATCAGTTTTATCATAGATGATGGTGGCATCAAAGTATCTGCGTTTTTTGTGACGATTTCGGCACCGGAATCATAATCTATTAAAAATACGGATTTTGCACGTGTAGAAAACTCTGCATGCGCAACAGTTGTTATCATTGATAATAACAGTACAAATAATTTCTTTTTCATGGCAAGTTGATATTAGCAACTATAAATCGCATTGCCAACAGATTTTTTATACAATTATTCCGATATAAACACCGTCTTTAATGTTTTGTAGTTCTATGTTGCAAATTGTACGCGACGGTATTTTATTTCCTTGAATTTTCACGTTTATATCATGCGGTGTACGGGCTATATTATTTTCTTCGACAAGAACGGAAACAGTTGCCCCAAGATTAGAACGCATAAATTCATACCTTATTTTATCGGCCATGTCAGATATAACTTTGACTCGTTTTTTAGCCGTCTCTTTAGTCACTTGATTGGGCATATCAAAAGCTTCTGTTCCTGGGCGTGCAGAAAATGGGAAAGCGTGTATTTTTATCGGTCGAGTTTCTTGAACTAAGCTAAGAGTTTCTTGAAATCTTTCTTCGGTTTCATTTGGAAATCCACAGATAATATCCCAGCTGAAAGTAACTCCTTTCCCAGCATATGTTGATATCCTTCTTACTGTATCTGCATTATGTCGCCTATGCATGGCACATAAAACATCATTTGAACCAGACTGCATAGAAAGATGCAGGTGTGGCATCATTCGAGAATCAGATTTAATTAAATCTATAAGTCTGAAAATTTCTGGTGATGCGGGATCCATAGAAGATATTCGTAATCTTTGAATTTCTTTCACATCTCTTAATAAGTTTTTGCATACGTCAGATATAAGCATACCATCTCGAGCATAACTTGCGGTATCGACGCCAGTTAAAACGATTTCACCAAAGCCGTTTTTAACGGCTTCTTTTGCATCATTTAAGATGTCTTTATAATCAAAAGATATTGCCGGGCCGCGTAAAAAACGCGTTATACAGTATGCACATTTATGGTTGCAACCGTTTTGTACTTGAATGAACTGCTTAGAAAGATTTGGGGCAGGGTGATTGAACTTGATGACTTGTGTAGAGTTAAAATTGCAGGCATTTTTTGATATGATATCAACATAAGCATCAAGATTTAGCTTATTATCATTATTCACTACGAAGGTATTTGGTATTTGGTTAAATAACCCCGGGTTTCTTGTGGCGGCACACCCTGTTACAAAAATTGGTATATTGGGGTTTTCTCTTGCGATTTTTCGTATTGTCTGACCGGATTGTCTTTCCGCTTCTGCGGTGACGGCGCAAGTATTAACGACGATGGCGCAGTTTATGGCATTGCGCAGTAATTTCTGGATTTTTTCCGTTTCCAAAGCATTTAAACGGCAACCTAATGATAAAGTTTTTATATTTTCTTCTTGCATTTTTACCACCTATGGGGCATTATATCGTGGTTAGAAACGTTTTCAACAAAGGATTTTAATATGGCTCGTATAACAAATTCGGATACATTACCATTTGTGGAAAGTCGTTATGAGCTGGGGATGTTGGCGTCACAGCGCGTTCGTGATCTAAATGGTGGTGCGGAACCGATTGTTGATAAAGAAGGCGACAAACCTACAGTTATTGCGTTACGAGAAATGGCGACGGGTAAGTTGGATATAGATAATTTACGTCATGAATTTATTCAGTCTTATAAAGACGCGCCTGTTGCAGTGGACAGCGATGAAGCGTTAGAAGTTGCTGTTGCAGAGGATCCAAAATTACGCGAGATAGATGCAGAATTAGAAAATGTTCTTGTGACGGAAGACGTGATGGAACCTGAAGAGTTAGAAGACGAAGCGGAAGATTCTGCTGATTAATTTGCAGAGGAGACGTCGCATAGTTGGTCTAGTGCGCCACATTGGAAATGTGGTATACTCGCAAGGGTATCAAGGGTTCGAATCCCTTCGTC
>CASEJM010000018.1 GCA_949288265.1 uncultured Pseudomonadota bacterium
CCCCTGCTTAAGGTCCCATCGTCTAGCGGTTAGGACGTCAGATTCTCATTCTGAAAACACGGGTTCGATTCCCGTTGGGACTGCCAAATGTTTATTTGATGCAAAAATCTTACCGGATTTGATTTACGTTTATTATATAATTTTTATTTAATCGTTAAATCACATTTAATGAATTCAAAAAAACGCTTTTCTAAGCGTTTTATACAGATTTTAATAATTCTTTTGTTTTTTCCAGCATACTTATTGCTAGGTCAATTTGTTTTTTATCTATATCAGATATAACTTTAGAATTTTGTTGAGCACTATCAACGATAGCAGATGAACCTTGCACAAATTCATCGGCTGATGTCGGTAAATTACCATCGCGCAGCAGCTTTTTCACCCCAGCAATTGTCAAACCGTGCTTATACAATAAATCACGAATTACAAACAATCTATCAACCGTTTCTGCACGATAATAGCGACGCCCACCAGCACCAGTTGTTGGACGAATTGCAACTGGAAATTGTTTTTCCCAATAGCGCAAAGTATGGGCTGGTACGGATAAGCGTTTTGATACCTCGTTTATAGATGCAAAATATTCGTTATCCATACCAGTTTCCTTTTTCTTAATTTTCTGACGTTTTCTGTTCGGCAACTTCTGCGTCTACTTCCGCTTCTTCCCCTTCATCACTAAGAATTGAAATTGCGGATACAACCCGTTCATTTTCTGCGGTACGGAACAACGTAACACCAGCAGTTGCACGACCTGCAATACGTACATCTTTTACAGGCGTACGAATTATCTTACCGCCATCTGTTACCATTATGATATCATTATCGTCGGCAACAGGGAACGAACCTGCAACAGCCGTATTTTTACCACCCAACTTAATATTTGCAAATCCGCCACCACCACGATGAGTAGTACGATATTCATAAGAACTTGTACGTTTACCGAAACCATTTTCAGATATTGTTAAGATGAACTGCTCACTTAAAGCTAATTCGCGCATTTTTGTGTCGTCTAAAACCAAAGAAGTTACTTCTTCCTCACCATCAGACTCTTCTTCAACGCCTGTCTCTGCACGACGCGCGGCACGACTTTGCTTTATGTATGCCGCACGAACAGCTGCATCTGATTCCCCGTGGTTTAACATTGCCATTCCAATGATGCGATCATCTTTACCAAGCGTCATACCGCGTACCCCCGTTGAATTACGTCCTGCGAACACACGAATTTCAGGGACTGGGAAACGTATGCACCGACCGCGATACGTAGCCAAAAATACATCTTGATCTTCGTTGCAAGGCAACACAGAAATCAAAGAATCTCCATCATCCAGCTTCATCGCAATTTTACCGTTCGCTCGTATCGAGTCAAAATCAGACATACGATTGCGACGAACTGTACCAGACGCGGTCGCAAACATTAAGAAATGTTCTTTACCCGATGCACGTACGCGTTCTACATCTTCTTCTGGAACCGGCAAAATTGCTGTTATAGTTTCACCGTTTTCCAGCGGTAATAAGTTTACCAAAGGTCTACCTTTCGCAGCAGCTGCTGCTTCTGGTAACTTATAAGTCTTTAACTTATAACATAAACCCTTAGAACTAAAGAATAATAATGGCGTATGAGTATTAGCAACGAATACCTGAACAACATAATCATCATCTTTCGTAGTCATTGCGTTACGTCCCTTACCACCGCGCTTTTGTGCACGATATGTATCTAAAGATACGCGCTTGATATATCCCGTATTAGATACCGTTACAACCATATCTTCACGCGCAATTAAATCTTCTATATCTATATCAATTTCTGCGTCTGATATTTCTGTACGACGTGGACTTGCCCAACTATCACGCACAAGCGTTGTTTCATCACGAATAATTTGAATTATACGTTCATGACTGCCTAAAATATCCAGCAAGTCTTTTATCTGCGCCCCAAGTTCTACTAAATCCTCGTGCAATTTATCACGTTCCAACCCCGTTAAACGATGCAATTGCAATTCCAGAATTGCACGAGCCTGATCTTCAGACATATAAAACATGCCATCTTTGTATTCCGTATTTGGGTCATCTATTAATTGAATATAATTTTCAATATCAGATGCCCGCCAACCACGAGATACCAGCGCTTCGCGTGCCGCATCAGGGTTTGCGCTAGATTTAATAAGTTCAATAACCTCATCCAGATTACCAACTGCGACCGACAACCCCAACAAAGTATGCGCACGATTACGGGCTTTATTCAAATCAAATATAGTACGACGACGAATTACTTCACACCGAAAATCAATGAATGCATCCAATACACCACGAACGTTAAACAGCATCGGTCGCCCACGATTCAACGCCATCATATTTACCGGAAAATTTGTCTGCATTTCTGTGTATTGGAACATATGGTTCAATACCACATCAGCAATTGCGTCTCGTTTCAATTCAATTACTATACGCAATCCTTCTTTTGATGATTCATCACGAATTTCTGAAATACCTTCTATACGTTTATCCTTACTTAATTCCGCAATTTTCATAATTAATTGCGCCTTGTTTACTTGATAAGGTATTTCATCAACAACGATTGCTTGATGGTCATGGAACGTTTCCATATGAGTTTTAGCACGAACAATTATCGAACCACGTCCAGTAGTATGAGCCTTATAAGCACCAGAACGCCCCATTATAATCGCCCCTGTTGGGAAATCTGGTCCCGGAATAATTTCAAACAGTTCATCGTCTGTCAATTGAGGATTGTTTAAAATAGCCAAAATACCATTACAAATTTCACCAAGATTATACGTCGGAACGTTTGTTGCCATACCAACCGCAATACCAGAACCACCATTTACCAAAAAATTAGGAAATTTTGTCGGCAATACAACTGGTTCTTGTAAAGTACCATCAAAGTTAGGTTGCCAATCAACAGTATCCTTTTCCATATCGTCCATCATAGACGCGCCAAGCTTAGACAATCGTGCCTCTGTATAACGCATAGCAGCAGCCTTATCACCGTCACGCGAACCAAAGTTACCTTGCCCTTGCACCAACATTTCACCCATAGAGAAATCCTGCCCCATGCGAACCATAGCTTCATAAATAGAACTATCCCCATGCGGATGATATTTACCCATAACGTCACCAACAATACGCGCAGATTTTACGGTTGCTTTATTTGCAGGTGCCACATCATTCATAACGTACAGAATGCGGCGATGCACAGGTTTACAGCCGTCTCTGACGTCCGGCAATGCACGGTCGACGATAACAGACATAGCATAGTCCAGAAAACTGGTCCGCATTTCATGTTCCAGGGAAGATTGCGGTATTTTTATTTCGTTAATTTCATTGATATTATTTGTTTCTGACATACTAAAAAATCCCTTGTTTTTAACACATAAAGAATAGCAAATTTTTTGACTTTCGGTCAAGACATAAACCCTAAAAAAAACATTGACAAATTATCAGTTTGTGATATCATTAACCTACTATGATAAAATTTAAAGAAATGTTAGATAGCGCTAATTACGAAGTTGAAATGATGTTAAGACATTGTGATAAAAAAAATCGTTTTATGCGCGCGCATCTGGAAAGCACACAATGGAACATAAGAAGGTTAAAATCTATTATAGATTTAAAGGACAGATTTGTTTCACGTGTACAAAAACGCACTAAGTAAAAGGAACGAAAATTATGTTTTTACCATTCTGGAAGCTTTTTACAGCGATATTCGTCTATTACCTTATGCTAGAAGGTTTAAAAAAATTAGGTTTAGTAAAATCTAAATAAAAAGGTTGCGTTTTTATAAAACCTGTGATTAAATAGGGGCACAAAAGGATTTTATTATGGCAACGAAACGTACATATCAACCATCTAAAACACGTCGCGTACAAACGCACGGTTTTCGTGAAAGGATGGCGACCAAAGGTGGACGCGAGGTTTTAAGTCGTCGTCGCGCAGCGGGTCGTAAAAGATTAGCTGTAACAGCAGTAAAATAAAAAAACCGCTATTGCGGTTTTTTTATTTTATAATTTTTCCCACGTACAAATTACATACGCATGTTCTGTATCACCCGTTCTTATCTTATGTCGACTGATCAAATCATCAATTGCAACATCAACTGATACTTCTGGTGTATCGGGATTAATTTCCTTTTTAAAATTTAATTCTATACGTTTTAAAGCATGTTGATTACGATAAGCGTAACCCACACTTTCTGTCGCCCAAACTGCATATACAGCATTATTTATATGTTGGTTAACATCTATATCATCAAAACGACATTTAAAAATGTGTGTTTTTACCGTATCAAAATCGGGGAATTTTTCAAACTTTCTGTCCCAAGCACGCTCTGGAATTATATTCCATGTAGCCAATTTTTCTTCCAAACGTAAAGGACGACGATTTTCCATATCAATTAAAATCCATTGAGATGTAGCACGAACCATTAAACGCCCGTCACTTCCGCGCACCTCAAAATCACGCGTTGCACGCAAACCATCATGCGCAGAAGGCCACGTAATAAAAGATAACTCTTCTGCTTCACGTGGCATTTCAACAATATCTACCAGATAGTGCGTTACAACCCACGCCATATTATTTTCTATTAAATACGTACGCCCGCACCCAAGAACCTCTGCATGAGTATCAGCAACACCCTGTAATTCGTTCATCAAAATTAAGGGGCGAACGTTACCGTACCTATCACACTGATATGCCTGTAAAACACGTTTTTCTATATATTTTTCTTTCATTTATTCTACCTTTGACTACAAATTCTGTGCAACAACAAAATATCGTATTCCCAGCATGATATCGCAGATTTAATTTCACGTGCCAAACAACAGAAACTGATGGTATGATTAACGTTTCTAATTCGACTTACGTTTTTTTATTTCCTGATTATCGGTTTCCAATCCGTTGTATCTATATTCTGTAATTCCACGGGTAAATCTGAATTAATTAGTACATTCCAAGTTTGCGTTCTGCCAAACGGACCAATTTTTCCCCGCACTTGTAATTTATCGTTATTATCTTTCCATATTACACTTGAATACACACTTCCTTTTTTAGGGTCCATTATTTTACCATCTGTATATTCTGCGTCATCTGAATCCCATTCCATTCCCCATATGATATCCAGACCAACATACTTTGGATTACCCGATACTTTATCCGCAACTTTTACAGGGTTATTTACTGTTTCAGAAATGTTTCCTTTTTCATCGTACAGCGCAACAATTCGCCCAGCTAAAACCGTATCGTCACCATCTTTGTATTCATATAACTTTACAATCGATTTAGGCAAATTCGTTTCATCGTCAATCGTCTGATACAGACCAATAAAAGGTATTTCCGCAAATGCGCCAAAAGAAAACAAAATACCTAAAATAGATATAATACACGCCTTCATAACCAAAACCCTTAAATATACCCGACAAATCCTATCATATTAAAAATAAAATTCAAGGTATTGTTGTTTATTTAATTGACAAAGCACATGTTTGTACTATAATAAAAACAATAAATAAAAAACTAAGAACAACCTATTTGTAATGACAGACGGTCTCTTCTTTTTTTTATATTATTATGCCATACCGCAAAGCACGGTCTCTGTTGCTAATTACGAAACTTATTCTAGCTACTATTTTTATATTTCAAAGGGTATAGGTGAAAATACTTTTATAGAATTACATAGCTCGTATTCATATGCGGACATAAAAGAATGCTATGCAAATTACAAATTATACAAAGACGAGCAATTGATTGCAGAAGCCACCCAACCAGTTATAAACAAAAAAGCTTTAAGCCATCCGACGTTAAAAATGAATACGGCGGATCAACTAGAAATTTTATTAAAACGTTGTTCTACAAAAATATTACTACAAGAAAAAATTTGTCAGAGAAATCACATGTTAAAAAGCATAATGAAAAATTCTAACCAAAGACATAATTAAATTTTATATTGCTCTAACAATTCTACAAAACGTAACGCCGTAAATTTCTGCTGCACCTGCTTTCTTTAGAACCCTATATAACTCTGCAAACGTAGCACCTGTCGTCATAACGTCATCTACTAACAAAATCTTACGCCCGCGAATTTTATCGGGCTTTAAAACATCAAATACCCCATGAACATTTTCTTTACGTTGTGCGGCATTTTTATGTCCTATATCTGGACGATATTTACGATAAATACTATTTAAATCTAAATTAATTCCAAAAGCCCTTGCAATTGGGCGCGCCAATAAAGTCGCTTGATTATAACCACGATGAAAAAGACGCCTATATGCCAAAGGGACTGGAATTACGACGTCTGGTTTAATATCCGCGTCACGCAAAGCCCATATCATAGCTCTTGCCATAAATGCGGCATACTTTATCCGACCGCTATGCTTAAACGGCAACATTGCTGTTCTTGAAGCCTCATCATATACGCAAGCAGACCTTATCAAATCCAACACGCAAATACCCGACGCACAACTAGGACATTTCGGGTGATTTCCTAAATCTAAATTTGCAGGAAACGGGTATCCACATTTTTCGCATTTTGGATTTCCAATCCAATTAAAAGACGTCCAACAGTCTGCGCACAATTCACCATTCATAGAAACAGGTTCACCACATAACGGGCACGCAGCAGGAAATAAAAATTCGATAAAAAAACGCGCAAATTTTGAAATTGATTTTTTTGCGCGTTTAACATTTTCTTTTACCAAGACATACTTCTATAAGTTTTTTTACTAATCGTATCACCGAAAATATCCCTACGTTGTTTAGTCAACGTTTCATACTGATCCAATGATATCATACGTAAAACCAAACCCTCTTCATCTCGTTGAGACAAAACAGGTAAAATACGTTGTTCTGAAATTCCGTTATCACGTAATACTTGTTCTACGATTGCTAAACGACGGGCAGCCAACTTACGCGCTTCGGAATCATTTACAACACTTTGTGGTATAGAAACCTGAACGGCACGTGTTGGGTTACTTAATACAATACCAGAATATTCGGTCAACAAGTTGTAATTATCACGGGACAACGCCGCATCTTCATTACGGAATTTTATTTTAATTTCCAACGGACGAATGCCACCTGCTTCCGACAAATCACGTTGAGATTTAAAACCTTCTGCGTTTGCCGTCATATCACTTGCTTCATCAAATCTATCATCTATTTGAAACGTAGACAAATGCTTATTTTCCGATAAGAAAGTCTTTCTAAAAGCCTTACGCAGTTCACTTGGGCTCATCTGAGTCATTTCATCACGCGTCGTAATTATACGCGGTGATTCAGCACGCTTAACGGCCCGCACGACAACGTCATCAGATGCATCATTCATAGGAACCACCATACGAGACAACATTACCTCTTCTTCCTTAGAAGCAGAAGCATCGGCAATTTTTTTATCTTCATCTGGTCTAGAAACCACGCCACGTGATACAACACGACGGGATTGAACACTTTCAACAGGTCTGACAACTTCGCTTACGCTTTCTTCGGCGCGTTTTTGTAATTCATTTAATCTAGCAATCTGAACATCTAATTCTGACAAAGGTTGTCCTGCTTTATCAGATTGTACTATTGACACAGGTTCGGTGCTACGAGCGCTTAATAACCTTTGGGACGCCCCATCCAAACTTTCTTCTGGCAGCGCATCATCTGAACGTATAACAGAAAACTCTTGTGGTGCAGGCAACCGAAGCGGCATAACATCCGACGTAGAATGCGCCCATAAATCAGAACTAGGTCTACGAGGTGAAAGCACATCTGCTGATGCGATGATTTGTTCACCTGCATCCATCGACATAGCCGGCTGTACCGATTGATTCACGGTACTACGAGAAACGACACCACGATTTACATTTTCAGCACGCGTAACTTTTCCGTCATTATTATCACTAGATGCAACAACAGGTTCTGATTTTTTTACCTGCGTTTCAACTTTTTTTAAAACCGGTTCACCAAACGCAGCCCGCGCCGACACCCCCCCAGCAGCAACGTTTACGATTGGTAAGTTCACGCCTGCCACTGCAGGCAACACTACAAACAGCGATAATACAGAGATTGCAATCTGTCGCATTTTTCTTTCCTTCCTTACTTAATGATAACGCAAAAAACGAATCGCAAGCAAGTAGAAAAATGCATAATTTGTTATTTTGTTACTTCATCGCAAATTATTTTAACGGCATTATTCGGAACCAACGACTTTTTAGCCATTTTTTCTAAGCGAGATGGGTTATCAAATAATTCTGACAGCGTTGCCGCCAACCATTTTGACGTAAATTTTTCCTGCGGCACCGCAAAACCCCCGCCAAGACGTGCAAAGCTATTTGCGTTTGCGGCCTGATCTGGATTTATATTTAAAGGAACTAATATAGCACCCCTGCCTATAGTTTCTAACTCTACAACAGTACTCGCGCCGCTGCGACCAATCACCAAATCCGCATCTATTATCGTACTTGCCATATCATGTATAAAAGATAAAACGTTTGCACGAATTTTATTATCTGCATATAACTTTTGTAACTTAGCAACGTTTTCTGGTCTGGTTTGATGAGTAACGAATATTTTTTTATTTTTCATCTGTATTAACGCAGCGGGAACGACGTCATCTAAAACCTGTGCGCCTAACGACCCACCCGTAACAAGCAACTTTGACGCCCCTGATATCGGCGTTCCTGCGGCCGCCAAAAATTCTTGCCGTACAGGCAAACCTGTGTAAACCACTTTAGCGGATGTATTAGAAGGAATTCCATCAACGCTTGGGAAACTGGTCATCAATGTTTTCACCCAGCGCATGGTAAATTTATTTGCGCGCCCGATGGCAGCATTCTGTTCATGCAAATAAGTTGGAATTTTCCACAAGTGCGCTGCAAAAACCACTGGAACAGAAGCATAACCACCAAAAGCAACAACGCGTTCCGGTCTTAAAAAAGTAAAACGTACCGTCAACCACGCAGCAGAAACTGCTATCTTAGACAAAGCGATTATTTGCTTTATACGACTTTTTGCGCCGACACCAGACGCCCAAACTGATGTAACCTTTGCCTTTTTAGGTGCACCATCACGCACCATTTTCTTTACCCGACCATCTGCAGATATTATTACGCGATGCCCACGTGCAATTAACTCTGTTGCGACGCTTAAAGCAGGGAAAACGTGACCACCCGTACCACCCGTAGCTATCCAAATTTTCATTTGTTCTACCCCCAATATATTTAGTTCCATTTATCTTCACGGACTATGGCCATAATCATACCAAACAGCAAACAGAAAGATAGTAGTGAACTTCCCCCATATGATATAAACGGTAAAGTCATACCTTTCGGAGCAAACAGATTCAAAGTTGACATCATATTTATACAAACTTGTGTCCCAAACAATGCGGCAGTCCCGCCTGCGGCATAAAAAACGAACCTGTCTTTAGCATTCGTAGCATTTACAATCAACCTACGTAATACTAACATTAAGAAAACTATTAAAGCGCACGCTAATATTGCCCCCGCATCTTCTGCGACTGCCGCAAATATGAAATCCGTATGCGCATCCGGCAATGACTGTTTTACAAACGAACCGTCACCCTGACCGAACAACCCCCCATTTTGAATTGATTGAATCGATTGGGTCACCTGATATGTATCCCCGGTACCTGTAAAGAACGAAATTATACGATTATGCACATGTGACATCGTAAAAAAGGCAACGGTCAACAAACCAAAGCCCGCCAAACCTATTACAGGTATTATCACTAAAGGTAACCCGGCAATAAACATCATTGCACACAAAACTGCAAGGTATAATATTGACGTTCCTAAATCTGGATGAGAAAATATTATAAGCAACGACAGCGTAAAAGTTACCAGATATGGCCACCACGACAACCACTTAAATTGCCAAGCAGCTTTATTAAAAAATATATCATCCCCATAAGTATCACGCATTTTTGCGAAAAACCATGCTGTTATAATTATAAAACCTGGTTTCATAATATCTGCCGGCATTACGTTTGCAAACCCAAGAGAAACAAATCTATCGGAACCATTTATAGTATGAGGTGCAACAATCGTTACCATTAACAGTAACAAACCTATGGCGATATTAAGCCAAGATATACGCATAACCCATTTTCTATTCAGCATACTTGCCCCAAGAAGAGTTATGAAACCAATAAAATAAAAAGGAATTGCTTTTACAATATAATAATTCCAAGACTGTCCTATACGTTCTGCTGCGACAGAACCGGCAGAAATCATACAGATTACGCTGATTACCATCATAACCAACACATAGGCCAACAATTTTCGGTCTATTTCAAAATACCAGCTGGTAAGTTTACTTTCTTCGGTTCTTAACATATCTAGAATATTATACCATCTTTTTTAAGAAAATATACATGCGAATGCATTTTTATTAAAAACCCCGGTAAACCGGGGTTTTTAATTATGCAAATTTCAATAATACCAACGCTAACCCAGAAAATAATATAGACATTATAAAAAAGCGCTCAACAATTTTTGTTTCCGGCCAACCTAATTCTTCAAAATGATGATGTAATGGGGCCCGCAAGAAAACGCGTTTTCCAGTACCGGTTATTTTACGAGATGCTTTAAAGTACATAGTCTGTATAAATGATGATAATAAAATCAAAACCATCATACCTGCCGCGATTGCCATAATGATTTCAGATTTCAAAAGCATTGCCACGGTACCCATAAAACCACCCAAAGCTAATGAACCTACATCCCCCATAAATATTGAAGCTGGTTTAGAGTTAAACCATAAGAAACCAAGGACTGCCCCAAACGCGGCCCCCAGAACAGCATAAAGCCCGCTTGCCGTTGGCAAGAACATAACTGTATCCATAAAACCTATACGTGTTGCCCCATATAAAGCCACAACCAATACGACCAATACCGGCATATAAAGCTTTGCCAACATACCGTCCAAACCATCTGTTATATTGGTGGCATTGGCACTGCCGGCAATCACAAAATATGCAAATACATAATAAAATATTCCCAAAGGTAAAATTAATCCGAACGGCATAGCCAGTGATAACTCGGGAATATATAAAGGTATAGTTTTATTTATAAGATAGGCTAATATTATTACGCATACCGCTTCTAAACCTAACCTGGCCGAAGGTGATAAGCCATTTGCTGCTTTTTTTGATTGAGACTTTACTTTTCTATAATCATCAACTAAACCTATGGTTCCAAACATAACCAAAGACAACAGCGCAATCCACCCAGTAGGGTTGGAAACAGGCATAAATAAAATACTTGGAATTATTATAGCCGCAATAATCAGCAATCCCCCCATAGTCGGAGTACCGGCTTTTTTTCTATGAGCTTCTGGTACATTTTCACTTATGGGTTGCCCTTTTTTCTGAATACGATGCATCATATTTATAAAAGGTCGACCAAAAAACATGATAATCAAAAAGGCCAACCCAAATGCGGCTGCAAATTGCGTCCAACCGCTAGCAAAAAACGTTGCACCGTTTTCAAAAAATAAAGATGTCAGCATAAAAAATCTCCTTCTTATGCTGACATTTTATCACATAAATATAAAAAGCCAAAGCTATTTAGTAACGCAAAAAATAGGTTCCCCATCATTTAAAAACATCGTCCAATCCGAACCCTTATTCCATAAGGTTACAATTGTATCATTCAATTCTCCTACATAACGAGCACCAGATGCGGATATTGCAAGATCAAGCGTCATTTCGTCACCGTTTATAACAGCCGTTATTGAATCACCGCTTTCGGACATTTCGATATCAACGTCATAATTACCACAGACCATGGTATTTTCTTCATGTTTACATGCCGACAAAGTCAGCACCAAGACCCCAAACAAAATTAACTTTTTCATTATTTTTCTCCTGCTTTTATATGCGTAATTATATCATATTCTCTTAGAACACGCCACCAACAACAGGACCAGATTCTTTCGTTTCTTTCTGAGGCGCCGGATTAGGTTTTTGCCCTGCTTTAAAAGCTTCTGTAATTATTGTACCATTGGGATCATCAAAAGCTGCGACACCGGTATTTCGATTTACTCGCATAAAGGTCAACCCATCTGGAACAGAAAAAGGCTGATTAGTTTCCCCCGCCAATGCGACTTTCATAAAATCTGCAAAAACGCGCGCCGCCATATGACTGCCCGCACCTTTTCCAAGCGGTTGTGGCAAATCAAAGCCTAAATATACCCCTGCAATCAAATTTTTTGAAAAACCTACAAACCATATATCTTTTACATCGTTTGTAGTCCCCGTTTTACCGGCAATAGTATGCCCCGGTACCCGTGCCTGCTTACCAGTTCCTCTTTCAACAACACCTTGTAATATAGAAACCATTTGATATAAACTTTGCGGATCAGATAAAGGCTGTGCTTCAGATATTCTTTCTGGAGGTAATAATTCTTCATTCCACTCTACCAAAGTTACATTTCCACCACCCAAAACGCGACCGTAACGATCTTCTATGTAATCAACTAGCTTAGGTTCTATTACGTAGCCGCCATTTACAAACGCAGAATACCCCTGAACCAGACGCTGCAAAGTGGTCTCCCCAGAACCTAACGCTAAAGATAAGTTTATGTTTTTTAAATCTGGTGGGTATACGCCAAAGCGTTGTGCAACTTCTATTGCGTTTTCAACCCCTAAACTTTGCACCATACGTACTGCCGGTACATTACGAGAAGTTTCCAAAGCATAACGTAATGGAATATCACCTAAAAATTTTTTATCGTAATTTTCAGGTTTCCATAAAGTGTCATCTTCACGCCAACCAACAATAGGCGCATCTAAAATTAAACTTTCCGGAGACATACCTCGTTCTAAAGCAGCCAAATATACAAAAGGTTTTATCGTACTGCCAATCTGGCGCATAGCTTGCGTGGCACGGTTAAAAGAACTTTCATTAAATGAACGCCCCCCAGCCATAGCTACTATGCGACCAGTATAAGGGTTCATTGCAATGATTGCCCCTTGAAGTTTAGGTTCACCTTCACCGCGAATTGAATTATATCTATCCAGCTCTTTATTTAATGCATCACTTGCCGCATGTTGAAGCTCTGGAACGATTGTTGTTTTTATATACAGCCCTTCGTTATACAAAGTTTCGCGCCCAAGACTTTCTAACAACTGGCGACGAACATCTTCGGCAAAATATTGAAAGTCTTCTTCCATTTGGGCGGTAAAGCCACTATTAATATTCAAAGGTTCTGACGCAGCCACATCTGCATCTGCTTTTGTTATATAACCTTCATCTACCATACGCTTCAGCACATAATTACGTCTAGCGATTGCATCTTCACGATTATTGGGTGCTTTCGGTAAAGCGGCTAAAAACGCACACTCAGACAAGGTTAATTCTGATACAGGTTTATTAAAGTACATCAATGCCGCAGAACCAACGCCATATGCCCGTGCACCTAAATATATTTGATTCATATAAAGAGTCAAAATGTGTTGCTTTGAAAATGTCCGTTCTAAACGTAAAGCTAAGATTGCTTCCTTAATCTTACGAGAAATTGTTCTTTCTGACGTCAAAAAGAAATTTTTAGCAACCTGCTGCGTAATCGTAGAAGCCCCAGAAAAACGGGCATCAAAACCAAGCATATGCAAACCATTATTAACAAGCGCACGCGTTATTCCCTGTACGTCAATACCAGGATGCGTCCAGAAATTCTGATCTTCCGCAGCAATGAACGCATTTATCAATTGCGGTGGTAAATCTGCATAATCTATAAAAACCCGTCTTTCTTCTGCGTATTCTATCAGCAAACTACCGTCAGACGCATATAGACGTGTTGCAACCGGCGGTGCATACGTCGCCAATTTTTTATAATCTGGTAAATCATTTCCATAAATAAATACTAATACGGCTAATGCCGCAATAGAGAAAGTAAAACCCCAGAACAATATGTTCAGAAAAATCTTTAATATCTTTTTGAATTTCATAACTGTTAAATTTTAAGCTATTTATTTAATGTTTGCAAGTTTTGTATTAAGTTGTTTTCTTATACACATAACTTTATTTTCTGGTATTTCAAAATAAAAAGTGATATACTTTAATGGCATTGGAATGAAACCAATGCGAGGCATCAAAACCTCTATTAAGCACGCAATGGGTTGCGTTAAAATCCTGCCAACCATTATCGTAGGTTGGAGGGGGAATTGAATATACAGAATAAATTCCGCTATTGCTTAATATAGTTTTGAACCTCCAACCGCCTTTATTATCGCGGAATTTAAAAAATAAAATGGGAATGTCCATCTTATCTCCACAAACCTTGGCATTCCCACCCAATTCAAAACGATTTAAGTCAGACTGTAAAAAAAACGCCACCGGCGCTTTTTTATAAATTTTATATGCTAAGACTACAAATTAATCTAAATTAACCTTACCATTTGTGGCGATCAAATCCGCCCCCATAGTAATTTTTCCACCAGCTTCGCGTACCAATAAATCCCCCGCGGCAATTTCCGCAAAATCCAACGGTTCAGAAACATACGCATCGAACTTGCCTGCTGCGACCCATGCTAAATCTAACGCAGGGCACCCGGTACGACGTACATCACCAATCATATTACGAACGTCAGAAACATTATATGCAACAGTCAATTCAGAGGGTTCAGATAAATTTGATACTTTTACACGGGCAGAGTGATATGCAGAAAACACATAAGCCCCTTTTTCAGCCTCTGCATAATAAAGACGTTCGTCAATCGGCGAATATACCAAAGCAATTTTTGTTTCATCGTTTGAGCGCAACGCCAAAGAAATAGCGAAATGAGGATTAGCACGAACAAAATTTGCTGCACCCGATAAAGATAAAACGAATTCGTCGCGCCCATCACCCTCGCGAGACACGTTTGGTGTCAATAACCCAGCAGATGGTCGAACCAACAATAAATCAGATAAAATACTTTCTTCAATTCTTGCGGACGCTTTTTTTACAAAGTCACGTGCACCATGCAAAGACTGCTGTAAATTTTCAACTTCTCCAAAATCATGACGTAAACCAGACGCAGTACGTTGTAACGCCATAAACATTTTATTTAATTCAGTTGAACCTTTTATCAACAGTTCCATTGTTACGCCTTTGTTAAAAACGAATTAACTTAGAACTTAAACCCTGCAAATTTACTTTTAAATTCGGCGGCACGTTGTCCTTTCTCGCCAGAATTGCTACGTTGCCCTGTCCATACGGGATGGTTCAAGTTATCTACAGACAAAACCCAATCTTTTTTCACAGATGAATAAATCTTCATGGTATTTCCGTCTGTTCTAGTAACGTTATTTTCGTAATATTCTGGATGAATTCCTTTTTTCATCTTATTATCCTTTTAATTATTTTAAAGCCTGAAAATTATACAAGTATTTTTCCAGAAATCAAGCAATATTAATACTCTAGTACCGACCGATACAACCCAAATAAGAATTACCCGTGGATTCCAATACATTTATAAACTGAGACTGACTTTTCCCAGTAAATAACGCAAGTATTGTACCCGCATCTGTGGCCAGCATATCAGCGACCGTTGCAATACCAGAGTTCATTTTCTTAAAAAAACCGCTGGCCGGGTATATTTCCGCCGCCAACAGTTGATTTTTACCGCTTTTTGCCGCCTTGGACGCTGTATTTTCTGATTCTATCACCATCAATTGACATTCTGATGAAATGATTAGCTTATCTGTAACAATTGCGTTTCCACCTAACAACTCGCCCCACCAACCAGTAGATTCACAGAAAACAGGATAATATACAGTTGCATTCGGATGCTTTTCCAGAACACTCATCAAATCCACGTCACCAGTTATAACGTCTGGCATAACACCAGTAGAATTATTTATAACCTTTCGCGCCAACTGATAATCTGGGTCGGCGTTAGTTTTTCGAGACCAATAAAGAATCGGAAACTGCTTCATTGATATGAATTATATCAGATTCGGAATGTACAAAAAAGGGGTGGGCGTTAAATAAAGCACTTGATTTTTTATTTTTTTAGTGAGGCGTACCATTTTTTTAGGTTTCCCCACATAATTTGTAGATTCTTTTTCGTCGATTCATAATACTTCTCAGGAATTTCCACATTGGCAAACAAAGTTTTTACCAATGCGGGTATCATTCCCATAAACATAGAAATAAATAGCCCCATTAAAAGAATCGTTATAAAACTATCGTTTTTCATTAACAACCCGTCCATTAAAATGGTTGAATCATTTTCTGATAGCGCCAAAGCCAACCTATCTGCCCCATTCCACTTTCCAAAAACAGCGTTTAAGAACATGATAGAAAACGTTACGAATACGCCGACAAGTGCTATCCCTGCCGTTGCTTTTATCACATCATCTATCATCGTTTTTATATTACTTTTTCCATCAGGAAATATTGGCCACCCTTTAAATAACCAAGACATCAGCATAAACGGCAGCATGATTAAATCCATTGATAATTTTATAAATACCTCTAAAAAATATATTGGTATCGGCAATAAAGCGAAAAAGAATAATAAAAGAATCAATAAACCCGCAAAGAAAATTGGTACATTTGGGAAAATCGGTATATTCCATAAAAGATGATGCATATATTCCTCATTAAAAGCCATATTCAACATTGTCCACCCCACGGTCATACCTAGCCCCGTCATCTGATGAACGTTTGCTATTTCGCAGGTTAAATTATGCTGTAACCGAGGAGAAAAAGCCCCGGAATTTGCCGCGTCAACACTTGCGACTGCAGGATCTGCAACAGCGGTTGCAACAACGCATTTTGCAAATTCATCGTTTCCTGATACAACTCTATTTAAAGACAAGCCCACGTTAAAAATCGGTTCTATTACGATGCTGGTAATCAAACGCGGTAACGGAACAACCAACAAAGCAGTAACAAAAGCAAGCTTAATGAATTTTGTACTAAAATCACTAACAACACCCCAAGGTTCTTCTATCTTTGCGTTTATAAAACCAGAAAACAATTTCCAACCAAACCATAAGGCCATCAGAACCACAGAAAACGGTAAAATTACAGAACTAAGCGCACTATAAACCCGCGGTATCAGACCAGACATCGTCGCCATCACATCATAAAACATCTGACACGACCAACAACTGCTAAAGAAGTTCAGCGCATCCGCCATATTTACAGGAGCAGCAGTTCTATATATTGAAAAACCTGCAATTACGCCAAGCCCGGCGATTGTCCCTACGACGAACGGTGCAACCGCCCCCGCCGAAAACGGCAAGAATGATAAAAAAACTATCCAAAACTTTTTTAACTTATTCATTGTTTTTAAGTATATCATATTTTGCCCTAAATGTGATATAATTGAAAAGATAAAATAATATAAAGAGAATGTCGGGACTTAAAAAAACTTTTCTATCCGTACTTTTACGCGTACTGCCCGCGGTGTTTTTTATATGCATTCTACTTTCACCAAGTTTTGCTTATGCCGAGAATCGTACAATAGTTGACGCCTTAAACTTAGCACCGCTGATACCGACCATACTAGACGCTTTGATGACCGTTGCAACGGGTGGATATGAATTCTTTGTCGGAAACGGTACCGGTATAATTTATATTCTTGTTTGGGGATTTTTGGCTGTATCACTTTCTTTATACGTATTGAAAATGTATTTTCCAAAACTATGGGTATCGTTTTTCGGTTTTTCTGGTGGCGGCGAAATGATTGAAGGCGTAGATGGTATGCAAATTGCCACCAATATCATTAAACCGGCACTTCGTGCAATAATAGCCGTCACAGTATTATTGCAACTTAAACCAATTTATTTGACAGAATGGTTAATAAATCCATTTCTGCAATTCGGTTCTTTATACACACAAAGCATAACTGAAACAATAAACTCTTCTGGTATTAACGCCCCAAAAATAGAATGCCCACCATCAATAATCGAGCAAAACTGGATAACTAAATCAAGCTGTGAGTTTTTAGTTCAACCAGTATCTGACATATCTTATGCAAACAACACAATTATCAAACGCGGTTTTGATTTTATTAACCGCGGTTTACGCGGGTTGATAACGCTTATACCGCATGGTGGCGAAGACTTTTTAAACTTCATTACAGGTATAATACTTGTATTTACTTTCATTTCTAGCAACCTATTTATGGCATTGCTAATAATTCAAGCAATATTCAATTTCGGTATGGCACTTATACTTTACCCATTCCAGGTATTAACTTACGTTGTTAAACCAAGTGAAAAGTGGTTGGACATATGGCCCGCATTTAACGGTATAACGAAATCATTGCAGAAAATCGTAATAACTATGATTTCATGCTCTTTTATATTATGTGTAAACATCGCGATAATAAAATCTTTATTCAGATGGAATTCATCCATATTTGTTGTTGCCGCGGGTGGAACGGCAACTTCAAACGTACCGGTAACAGTAAACAGTGCACTTGGTTTCGGGGAACATTCTATTTTATGGCTATCTGCGATATTAACTTTCTACCTTATGTTCCATATTTTCAACCTGACCAAAGAAAAATTAAATTCGTACGTAGGTTCTGGTATGGATAAAATGTATAATAAGGTAATAAGTGATTCAAAAATACTAGCAGCACGAACAAAAAAAGCAAAATCGGCAGTCAATACAGTAGTCGGATGGTTTAAAAACAAATGAACGAAATAATAAATCCTTTAATTGACAAAGGTGTACAGTGTTGGGGCTGTGACATATTTGACCGATTATTTCAGATTGTCTCTGAAACGGCGGCTGCGGTATATGATAAACTTGCAGTATTTTGTGTCGTTCTATTTTTAGTATTATTTGCTTTCTATGTAATAAACGCAGTATGGAAAAATATGAAGAACGATATTTCTGATCCTTTTTATCAGAAATCTATAAAACCCGTATTTATAAATTCAATCGTAGCTTTAACATTTTTAAGTATTGGAATAGCACTTCCACGTTTCATTACAAGCATAACATTCGAACCTGTTGCTGATATTACCCTTATCTATACACAGAACATGTTGAAAACTGATAATGAAACGATAAACGAACAAGTACACTATCAACCACAAGAGATGTCTGATGACGGTTTCTACCGCCCACAATTACGCGATAAAATTATACTGCTTATGAAAACAACCATAACGCAATTTCAATCATATATGAAACTTGGTATTGCGGTAATGGATAAAGCCTTTTCTTTAAACGCCTTATTAGGAATAGGGTCTTTAATTAAGCACATAATGTTATTTTTCATAGGGGTCTATTTATTTTACGGTTTCTTTAAGTTCTTTATTCGTTTCTGTTTTTACTTCGTGGACATAATCATTGCAATGACTTTCTTTGCTTTTTTCTTCCCCTTATCGTTAATACTTGTAGGGTTTAAAAGCGGTGACGCCCCAAACTGGCTTTCTTCTCTTGGAAAAAACGTTGGAACAAATCAATTTAAGAAATTAATAGAGTCTATAATTGGTCTTGCATCTGCCGTAATGACTTACATAATACTGATGATAATTATAGCAAAATTCTTTTCTGAACCTGGGCAAAGCACATCAGAAATAATGGAACTTATTACAACAGGGCAAATTTTTTCGGGTGATTTATCCGAAGAAAATTTAGCGGCAATGACACTTGGTTCATGCGTTATATTAGTATATGTGTTAAATTTCATATATGATCAAATTCCGCAAGTAACCTCTATGATACTGGACTCATTTGGTGTATCATCAGAAAATGCATTAAGTGAAGAATTGGCAGAAGGTGCAATGGGTATAACTAAAAATATAATTAATATTGCAAAAAATACCGGAAAAAATATCTTAAACAAAGGTAAGAACGAAGAAAGCAAAAAGAAAGAAGACGGTACTAAAAAGAACGAAAAATGAAAGCTAAACTAATTATGATTGCCATCAAGTTTATTATGGGCGCAATTGCGTTAGGTATAGGCATATGGTATTTATCTTCTTCTATTGGCGGTGCCGCAATAACATATACAAGCCTTGAAGGTTTTATGGGGGCAATTGGCGTAACTAACGGAAATATTGCTTCGTCGAATGGCTGCTTTTTATGCGGATATATTTCACAATTATTTGCCGTAATCGGTGATGCTGCAGAAATGTTCTGGGACGCAATGGTTGATAACATATGGATATTACTATCTATCGGATTTGGTATATTTTTACTTGTTTATACTGCGCAATACATTTTTGACGCGGCAAAAAAAACTGCAACACTTGATGAAAATGAGAAAAAACTAGAATTCGCTGCATGGTTCGACAAAGTATGGCGCCAAGGAGCAAGAGTTTTAATAGTCGGTGCATTAATGGGTGCACTTGGAATGGGTGGAAACGCTGCTTTACGCACAGTCGCAAACATTACAATAACTCCCGTTATGTTTGTAGGTGCAGAATTGTCTATGGCTGCGACGGGGGTATCAAGTGCGGCACAATGTGGCGCACTTACAGAACCGAACGAAACCACAGACATATTAAATCCGATATTACAACCATTCATGTGCGTTATGGGGAATATTAACAGTGTTATGCTGGCTGGTGCCGCCGGTGGTTTTTCACTTATGAATTACGCTTGGTTGGACTTAGGTGGTGGTGTATTTACATGGCTAGCGGGGCTTTCATTGGTCATATTGTTTTTAATCATAGGTTTTGATTTAGTATTTCAAATTCTTTCTGTAGTATTTAAGTTGGTCTTTTTAATCATATTTTTGCCACTTTTACTAGCCGCCGCGGCATTTGAACAGACTTGGTCTTTGGCAAGTGGGGTTACAAAAAATGCAATAAATATGTTGGTTAATTCCGCAATACAAATAGTCGGCATAACATTAAAAGTTATTATAACTTACGCAATTATTGCATATGCAGCGGATTCTTACTTCCCCGGTCCAAACGATGGTTATAGCGCAATATTACCACCACTGTTAGGTCAAGAAATTGAAAATCCTGATGCTCAAACGATGTCAGTTATAAATGTGTTTTCTACATGTGAACAAGTGGCGACCGTTGACGGAGAAATGGATAAAGATAAATTTAAAGCTTGTTTTACAGCGCAGCGCACCCAAGTAGAAAACAAGTATCCCGGTGCTTTTAATTTCATGAAAGACGGTTGGGATTTCATGCTAATGACAATATTACTGTTCGCGTTATACTTTTACGCAATCAAACCAAAAGTTGATAGTATCATAACAGCCGGTGGTAAAGAAAAATTTGATTTTGGCACATGGACAAAAAATTTAGGTAAAAAAATATGGAATTCACCTAAACAAATATTTGAATTGATATCAAGTGCAATGGGTAAAAAGTAATGAAATTGTTAAAGAAAATCTTTAATAACTTAATTGCAGCTGTTATTGCGGCATTATTAATGACGCCCGTTACCGCCGTCGCAGAAACAAACGTACCTTTTACAGAAATTGGTGATTATGGTGATTGGTTAACCACAGATAACTTATACAAATTTAATCTTAACATTGGTTCTGATATGACAGAGTTTCAAGAAACCTTTCAAAAGAACCAACTTGTACCAGATTACGTGCCTATTGAAGCTAAACTAGGTTTTGCAATGATGGACGCTTTGTCCATACTTGCAGATATTCTTGATTCATCATTAGTACGCTTCGCTATCATCTTTATGATTATTGCATATATATTATGGATAATGTTTGAAGCATATAACATGATGACAAAAGGTTCCAGCGCAATGGAACTTGGAATTAATATCGTAAAGAAAGGCGCCATAATTGCAATATGGTCTATCATATTAGCCCAAGGGCCCGCTCAGGTATTTATGTGGATTATGGGGCCGATACTAAGTGTTGCAACATATATGTCTGATTTAATATTAAATGCAGTAACAAATACTGTTGGGTTAACGTTACCAGACACATGTAATGCCATACGAGAATATGCTGCTGCCAACGCTTCTTCAGGAATGATAATAGACCCTAAAGCTGCTGCTGATATGATATGCGTACCGACAAGATTATCTGGATTTTTTACGACGGCAATTGCTATCGGTTGGAAATGGATGATTTCTGGTATCGGAATCAGTGCTTTTACTATGTTTGTTGGGGCCGCGTTCATAGTTTTATTTATATATAACGCCTTCAAATTTACCTTGATGGGACTTGGGGTTATAATGGATTTATTTTTATCTGTAATAATGCTTCCATTCACTGCTATTGCAGAAACTATAAATAAAACATCCTACAACGGTATAGTTGGAGATATATTTAACGGCTTCCTAGGCTTATTTAAACCAGAATCATTATCTAATCAAATTCAACGTTTTATAAACGCTGCTATTTATTTTGTATCACTATCCATAGTCATAGCTGTATGCGCCGCAATGCTATCAGGCGCAATCAGAGTAGATCTTTCTTCAGAAATACCATCTTTAGATAATTCGGGCTTTATGATTACCTTCCTTACAGGTGTATTAGTTGCATATCTGGCGAACAAAACATCAAAAATAGCTGAAGATTTAGGTGGAAAAGTAAACGAAAGCTTTAGTAAACAATTTGGCGACGATATAAAACATTGGTGGAACCAATTATATGGTAAAGGTAAAAACATTGTAGAAATGTTTCGAGACAAAAAATAAAAAAAATACGTTTTGTTTTTTGTTAATCAATAAAAACTACGAAGTTACTAGCAACCTTTTTTATTCCGCGCGAACGAAAAGCAACTGTTAAAATATCTTCATTTTCTTCTATTACAACCCCTCGTCCCATTTCAGGATGTTCTATTAACCTGCCTACAGAAGAATTGCGCTTTACAGTAGAACGCTGAGATTTATTTTTTTCGGCGTATGATGTTTGAATGCCGCGATATGTATTATATTGACGGTTAATAGGTTTTCCACCTTGGAAATCAAGAAACCTATTATCCATTTCCGTAATAAATCTGCTAGGAGAGTTATATTGTCTTGTTCCAAAAAGCATACGAGACATAGTATTTGTTATTATTACACGTTTACGTGCACGAGTAATTGCAACATATGCCAACCTACGCTCTTCTTCAATTCCCCCACCCTGAACTGCCATATCATTCGGGAAAATTCCTTCTTCCCACGCTGGTAAAAATACGGTATTAAATTCCAAACCCTTTGCCGCATGTATAGTCATAATACTAACCGCATCAGTTGTCACCCCTGCCTCGTCAGAATCATCTTCATCCGTCATCATAAGCGCGGCATGTTCTAAGAAATCTGATAAAGTATCATATTTTGCAATTACATTCGTTAATAACTCTTTAACATTATCTAATCTATCGGGTGCATCTATATCTTTTGATTCACGCCACATTTTTATATAACCACTATCATCCAATAGTTTCTGTGCGGCATCCATTGGTCGCATATTTTCCCAATCAAAATTAAACGCAGAAAGAAACGCATCTGCTTCTATACGTTGTTTGCCAGACAAAACAGTCTTAGTTAACCCATCCATTAAATTATTACCTTTCGCACGTAATTTTGCGATCGCGGATGGTCCAAACCCACGACGAGGTTTACCAATTATACGCATAAACGATATATCATCAAACGGGTACACTAATAAACGAAGGTATGCAATTACATCACGAATTTCTGATCTATCATAAAACTTTGTGGCCCCAATCAATTTATATGGCACCCCCCGAGAAGTGAATTCCTCTTCAAACAAACGAGATAAACTGCCTGCTCTAATAAGTACGGCATAATTCGCATATAAGTCATTTTCATCTTTACGCATAATCGCATCGGCAACTAAACGAGCTTCATCAAAATCACTTGGCACAGTTAAAACGTATACAGGTTCACCGGAACTTTCATTTGGGCAAGGTTTAAGTTTTTTTACATATCTGTCATTATTATGTGCGATTAAAGAATTTGCGGCCCCAAGTATATTAGCCGTACTACGATAGTTTGTATCTATTATTATCTTCGTATCCCCATAAATTTTTTCAAAATTTAAAATATGCTTAACTTCTGCTCCGCGCCAAGAATAAATAGATTGATCATCATCACCTACACACAATAAAAACCTATTTTTTCTTTTTTCTGGATCTGGTGGCATTATAAACTTTAATAGTTCCATCTGAGCGTTGTTAACATCTTGAAATTCGTCCACCATGACATATTTAAACTGCTTCTGATAACGAGCCAAAACATCTGGCATCATTTCAAAAAGCTTTAATACTTTCAATATAATATCACCAAAATCAACAGCCCCTAATCTTTCTAATTCTGCGTTATATGCGTTAAGTATTTTATCTGCAATTGATGAAGTATGTTCTTCTGAATGTAAACCTTTATCTTTTATAGCAGAAATACGCTCTATCCAGTCACCTGGGTTAAAATCCTTTAAATCCAACCCCAATTCGCTCAAGGCATGCTTTAGAACTGTTTTTTGTTCATCTTCACCGTATATCAAAAAATCCCGTCTAAGCCCCACGGCCAGGGCATTCGCACGTAATATCCGCAAACATATAGAGTGAAAGGTTCCACACCATACGTCACCGGCATACCAACCCGCCCCTTCTGAAAAAAACGCCAGACGATTTTTCATTTCATTTGCGGCCTTATTGGTAAACGTAAGAGCCAAAACTTCCCAAGGTTTTGCCCAACCGTTATTTAATACATATGCAATTCTTGTCGTTAAAACGCGCGTTTTACCCGTTCCGGCACCGGCAAGTACTAATAAAGCCCCGCTTGTCGTTTCAACAGCTTTTTTTTGTTCCGGGTTAAGATTTTCTAGCATTAAATTCACCAACACATTATAATACACAAAGTCAAGTTATCAAAAATATATTTTACGAGGATGGGGAAATGGGACGCGTCATATGCTTTGACATTGAAACTACTGGTTTGGAATACATGCGCGGTGATAGGTGTATAGAAATTGGCGCTGTTGAAATGATTGACGGGAAAATAACTGACAACACGTTTCATGAATACATTAACCCTGATGGTAAGATAATCCCCCCCGATTCGTATATGGTTCATAAAATTTCTAACGCCTTTTTGGAAGACAAACCTAAAATGGACGTAATTGCCCCAAAATTTTTAGATTTCATAGGGGACAGTCCAATTGTTGCTCATAACGGGCTTGATTTCGACTTTCCTTTTATAAATCATGAATTACAGATGATTGGGCTTTCACAAATACCACGTAACCAACAATACGATTCTATCGTAATCGCGCGTAACCGGGTATTCGGTCCAAAAAGTTATTCTTTGGATGCTCTTGCAAAATGGTATGGTATATCTCTTACTGCACGCGCAGACGCCCATGGTGCATTAATTGACGCCGAAATCCTGGCAAAAGTTTATAAAGAACTAGAAAATACCGCTCCCGCGCCAGACGTTGCAGATATAATTGAACGGCAACATAAGGCGTTTTTATCTCACCCTAAAATAGGCACAAATTTTCCTCATCGTGATTTCCCTGTTAATGAAAGTGAATTAACAGCCCATAAAGAATTCATGGAAAAACTTATGGCTTAATTAATAAAAAAAACGGTGTAAAACACCGTTTTTTAATCTTCTGGAACACATTCGTATTCAGTTTCATTTTTATTAACTTGTTTATAACCACTATCACACAGGCAAACATTGTTAGTCATCTTATATCCTGTGTCGCATACACATAATCCACTACTACCTCTTCTTGAATGTGCAGGACATGATGCGTAACAATACGAACCAACTCTATCATAATTCTCAATACAACGGCATCTTTCATTTGTACATTGGGTATTGCTTTGACCAAATTCACTTCCACAAGTTGGGTCATACCTAGAATTATCCGGACATAGTAATGACTGATAAAACATTTCAGATATATTATCAATGCAATTATTATCGTTATGCCCACCATCTTTAGTATTACATGAATTATCCGTATCTTTATCAAATACAGCATAAGCGCATGTTAAGGCGACATTACGACAAGCCCCGCGCATAACATTATAAATTCCTCCAATACTTGCGCTTGTAGACCAAGCATTAACCTGCGTTACCTGCTGATTATAACAATTAGCTATGTCCAACATACAATTAGACGCATAGTCAGATATAATTTGCTGCTGCTCCGCTTTAATATTTACCATAGCACGTTGAACGTAATTAATAACGACATCATTAAAACTTATGTAATTTCCGCGATCATCATAAGTATAAGCCTGACATTTATCAAGAACTGCGCGACACAAACCTTCATCGGTAACTTCTTGTTTTGTACCAATTTTCTGCAACAAATATTTTACTATACACGCACCGTTATTACCCACTGTTTTTTCATCAGTAACCTCAGCGATACAATCGTCATAACTAATTTGCATATTATAAGAATCTTGCAGGAATTTTTTTGTTATATCTGCATTATTATAATTTTCCATAAAATCGGTAATATCAGTAATATCTTGCCCTAAAACAACCTCACCATTTTCATCAATATATCTTTTGGTTGGGTCCAAACATTTGGTGTAATCTGCGCCACATACCATCTCGTCTGTCATACATGTGTCCAAAGCAGCAATACAACCTTTTGCATCGTATTGATTTTTATTTTCTAAAACCGCCAATCTAGCTTTTTGCAACATCAAATTTGCGCTACGAACATTTGAAACCAAGGTTTCATTCATTTTTGTTAAACCTTGTTCATATGAAATGCAATCCTTATCAATGGCCAGATCGTAATTTGCCGTTATCTGATCAATGTTTGCCCCGGCAGATTCGCACTGAGTCAAAACAGTTTTACATCTATTCTTTGCGGCATTATATAAATCTTTACCGCGTAAATTAGAAAAATTCGTCGTCCCCATATTCAAAAAGTCAAGATTGAATATATCCGCAATGTCAGAAGAGAAATCAAGATCCATATCTAAACCAAATGCAGAAGATCCATAACTAGACGTAGTTGCACTTGCCGGGTCGCGGATAAGAGCTTCTATTTCTTCCAACATATTACGGGTTTCAGATGTATCTTTTGCACCGCTTAAAGCCTCTTCTGCTTCTGTTTCACTCATAATTGCTCGGATTTCATCTGCAGACAAACCGACATAACGAATTCGTTGGGCAACCTCATTTAATTGATTGTTTGCGTCCGTTACAGCCTCTTGAACGCGCGTATAGTTTGATAAATTAGAAGAGCAAGAACAACGCCCCTGATTAGAATCTATTACCGCACAGAATTGATCCATACAATCATTATATTGCTGCTGACATGAAGAATTTAAATCAGAAGTTAAATCTAAACGTTGCTTTGCTTCTGCAATTGATTCAGCGGTTGCAACATTTGTCGTTGTTGTCGTCGTCACGGCACGCGACTGAACACCGCGAATTTCTTCATCAATATTAGAACCAGTTTTAATGTTAGTACCGGCAATAGTTGCACGTCCACCAACCTCTGCCGTAGAAGGTCGCAAAGTTAAACCAGCACGACGAACAGCAGGGTTATTATTTATACTTGCAGCTTCGACCCTTGGATTAAGCCCAACCGTATTCACAGTTGCTTCCAAATTTTCACGCGCAGAATTCGTACTAGTCTGAGAAATGCTTGATCTAGACGCAGCCCCACTTTTTACAGTATTCGCAGTTCCACGTCCAGTTGTATTTGCTGTTGTAGTAGAGTCTAAATTTAACAAACGAGAACCAACCCGAATCATACTAGAATTATCTACAACATCATCGCTAACGGTTGTTGCACTACGACTTATAACGCTACGTTCTGTATCGTTCCGTACATCTAAATCGTTTGAATCTTCTGCCCCGGCTTTTGAAGTTACAACTGTCGCTGCAGGTGTAGTTGTACGTGATACCTGAGCCCTAGAAACAGTACCAGCACCACGATTACTGGTACTAGTTTGATTATTAGAATTTCCTGTTGCCGGTACAACACGAGACACAGTTGTTACAGTACCGTCTGCAAATGCAAACGGCGCAGTCAAAGCAATCAAGAAAAAGCACAAAGGCAATCTTCTCATATTATTATGTAATTATAACACAACTAAGCCCGACAAAAAAGATGAAAAAATTATTATTTACAAATTAAATAAAAATCCGCCAATTGGCGGATTTTTTTATTTAGCCTCGGACTCAGGAATAACAGAAACAGTTTTTCTATCACCCTGACCTTTTTTGAATTTCACAATGCCTGCAATTTTTGCAAACAAAGTATGATCCTTACCCATACCAACATTCAAACCTGGGTGTACAGACGTGCCACGCTGACGAATGATGATATTTCCTGGAATAACACGAGTGCCGCCAGATTTCTTAACACCTAAACGACGCCCTGGTGTATCGCGTCCGTTCGCTGACGCAGAACCCATTTTCTTATGTGCCATAATTAAACTCCTTTTAATTTCTGATTAATCTGATTTATACACCAGAAATTAACCTTTAATTTCCGTAATTTTTAATACAGTTATATACTGACGATGCCCATGCGTGCGACGATAGTTCTGACGACGCTTTTTCTTAAACACCAAAACTTTATCCGTACGTTTCTGTTCCAAAACTTCAGCAACAACTTTGGCACCATCAACAAAAGGTGTACCAACTTTATCATCAAGCATTAAAACCTGATCGAATTCAATCTTACCTTCGGCATTCAGCTTTTCAACTTTTACAATATCACCCTGCTTTACGCGATATTGTTTACCACCGGTTTGGAAAATTGCAACATTGCTCATTTTCTTTCTCTTTTGTATTGTTCTTGTTCTATTTTGTCTAAAAGTTTCTACAAAAGTATCATTTTTTTATAAAAAGTCAAGCGTTTTGCATAATTTTTTCTACAAAACGTATTACAAACGATAAAAAAACCGCCCCAACGGGCGGTTAGAATATTAAATAACTTATTGACTTACACAGGCACCATTTTGAACGGTATAACCAGATTTACACGATACCAAGCTGCATCCGCTCCAAGACTGAGTACCTGTATTCCACGTCTGTGATGCTGATTCTGCATTTGGATCAGAATGTATACATGATTTTGTATTAGGTACGCAGCTATTTCCTTCTAAATGCTGCCCTGCTGGGCAACTTGTCGCCGACCAGCCACCGTTTGTATTTATACTGGACCAATTACGTACACCATCAATACCAACGCTTTGTAAGCATGCTTCACGTAACACAGGAGAAGAACCCTCTACAGCATCTCTTGCATATGAATCGTCCAAGATTTCTGCCAAAGTTATAATATTACGACATGTATTTGTTTCATAATCAGTCGTATTATCACACTTCTGTGTAGAATCATCTTCTTTATCTATAACCGCCAGCAATGAATTATTTGGCGCACTGCAAATCATTTCTTCATAGCAATGAGGAACGTTTGCAACCTGGGCACAATATGTCTTTATACGGCTTGTACTCCAAGAAGTATTTGTCGTTTCTTGTGTCGTATAACAATCATACAATTCTGCCAAACATTCGTTAAAGTTATTACGTGCCGTCTTATAATCACTTGCAATAGTTTCTTGTTCTTCTTGATAGAACTCTAAACGTTTTTGTTGCAAGGCCTGCTGTGCAGCAACTTTCTGATATCCTATATTCTGAGCAGTTGTGCTTAATTGCTCACCATACGCATCACAATCAGCATTCGCATCCAGCGCATATTTCTGCATGATACTACGACGCGCATCCGCAACCGGTTTACGTAAATCTGCATAAGGGTCACCAGAGGCAGTTGTGTAACCAAAGCACGTTGCAGAATTAGATGCAGTATAACCAGTACTCGGTTCAATAAAATCTAATTCATACGTACCTGTATTGGACACAGAAATATAACTATTATAATTATATGGGCACTGCGAACGTCCGTTACCACATTTGTTACTGCCAGAAGGAGGCGTACCACACGCTTCATAAATACCATTAAAGCAAGAATCCAAAACGCGGTTACATACGTTGTTATGGGCATATTCAAATAATTCATAGCCCCACGTTTCTGCCAAAGAATCTTTTAAATTATCAGCGTCTGCAAAAGCCCCATCTATACCAGCCAAACTTCCAACAACGTTTGTAAGATTTTCAAAAGCAGATGTTGTGCTATCAACATCATCTGTTAATATTGTAAGCGTCTGTTCTTTAGCTTCTGCCCAAGACTGCAATGATGCTAAAATATCACTACCAGAACCATCTAACGAAGCAATATCGAAACCGAAGTTATTCCCTTCTTTCTTACAATACGATGGCGCAGAAGATTTACTACACGAGCTATCAAACAAAGCATGTTGTTCGCACCAATCACCAAATTCATTATCAGACGCGGTACCGTTTTTACTTACATCTTTCCAAGAAACACAGTTCATAACTTTTTCTGCATCAGTTAATTGAAAGGCTTGACTTACATCTTTACCTTTAGTTGCAATTAACAGTGCTAATTCACCCGAAACTTGAATTAATTCTTCATTTGCTTTTTCCAATGCAGCTTCTGCTTCTGCGAAAGCTTTTACACGACCGGCACATGCGCAACGACGTTGCGCAGCATTACGTGCAGTACAAATTTCATCCATACACGCATAATACGATTCCATACAGTTATTATAAGCTTCTGCAGAAATCAAACCAGTTGTAGAATCAATTATGTTTGAATAATTACCCGTATACAACTTACTTTGCAAATAAGTATATGTATTAGTTGCAGCAGAATTACTGCCACGTATTGCGCTGCCTTGCAAAGAAATGCGTGCGACATTATTCGTAGCTGTACGCGAAACAACACTACGCGCCGCAGTAGCACCATTAGTAGCCGTAGTACGAGATACTACATTTCTTGGTGCCCCCCCCCTAGACACTGTTGCACTTGTCGCAGTTCCACGAGAACTTGATACACTTGGACGACCAGAAGCAGTAGAAACAGAACTTGTCGCAACTGTCGGGGCTGTTACAGTCCGAGAAGTTACACCACGCGCAATCGTCGCAGAATTATTAGACGCTGTCGTACCGCGTGATACAACACTTGACGATGTATTACGTGCATTTGCCGGACGAGAAGAAGAACGAACGCTGCCGTTGGATCTAGGCGACTGAACATTACTTGTATTAGTTACCATCGGCGCAATCGGGTCAGCAAATACTGCCCGCATAGATATTAACGTTGAGCAAACAAAGAATGCACCTGCCAGTAAAAATACTGTACCCATTGCATTCTTACAATGTTCTGCGAAATTACGGCTTTTCATAAATACTCTCCTGTATTCCGGAACGCCCGGAAAACCCGCTGTTTAACGGTATAATCTTCCCCAGACTACCCGCCTATTTTTTATAATTATAACATTTTTAGCGCACTCTGTAAATAAGAAAACCCGCAATCACAAAGCGGAATTTTTTATTATTTGTTCAAACAAGTATATGATGATATAATTACCCGATATGAAAAAGTATATTGCTTTATTTTTATCTTTATTAAGTATACCCGCTTTGGCGGACACAGACAGAATCAACCCAATGTTTGGTACCGACACTGATAACGCCATTGCGCTATACGCATCTCAAGGAACAAGTCCTGGTTCTTTATTAAAATTAATAAATCCATTTTTGTGGAATTTTGAACCGATGACAAATATCATGCTGCAATACAGTCAGCCAATGGAGATATTCAGACTGCCTGCTCGTATGAATATAGCTTTAGTTCAAAACTTTGGTTACAGTCATGATGATGGTTTGAATTTTATTGCAGCAGGTATTTCTTGGGACATATCACTTTTAGATTGGCACGGATTTTATATAGGCGTTGGAATAGGTCCTTATATGAGGGATTCAGGTGATAGATATGTAGAAAGTCGTTTGGTATTTGGTGAACGGGTATTCATAGGAAAAAATATTTCTGACCGTTGGCGCATAGAATGGTTTACACAACACTTTTCTAACGGCAGTTTTACAGAAATAAATCGCGGTTTTAATTTTACGGGACTTGCAATAAATTACAGCTTTTAAACCAAAATAAAAACGCCCTTTCGGGCGTTTTTATTATTTACTTCTAGTATTCTTTTTTGTATTTCTCCATTCAGAATACAATTTACCAAAAAACGCATGGTCTTCCCAAACATTCATAAATTTATTAAAATTCGCCTGTCTTTCAATACCTTCTTTTAAGTAACCCGACTTCATAGCCGCCTTACACGACGCTGTATTCTTTATACATGCTTTCCATACTAACTTATGAAACCCCATACCAAAAGAAACTTTTAACTTATTCGCGAATGATTTATTATTACCCAATAAAAATCATATTCTTCTTCTGGTTTTGTTATTAGCACCATTGACAAAAACTTAAAGTGTTGGCGTTGCTCGGAAATTTTATCGTATAAAAATTGTGCAAATTCAAAACTTGC
Organism: uncultured Pseudomonadota bacterium; assembly: GCA_949288265.1. Lineage (GTDB taxonomy): Bacteria > Pseudomonadota > Alphaproteobacteria > Rs-D84 > Rs-D84 > Enterousia. Next base: position 32,331 of record CASEJM010000018.1, read on the forward strand.
CTTTGGCAACGGTTTTAAATTCAGTCTTTTAGTTTTTATTAGCTTTTTTAAAATTCTTTGGAATTTTTACCTTTTCCATTTTATCTCCTGTTTATAAATATCCACTATATCATAAAAGACCGTCTGTTTCCAGACGGTCTTTTTACTTTTCCAAGATTATTTCTTTCTTGGGAATTTAACCGCTGCCTGTGCGGCCGCCAAACGTGCAATTGGCACACGGAATGGGCTGCATGATACAGAGTTAAATCCGACTTTGTGGAAGAATGTGATGGATTCTGGATCCCCACCATGTTCACCACATACACCAAGATGTATATGTTCACCTTTGGTCTTACGTGCTTTTTCAACTGCATCTTTAATCAAGATACCAACCCCTTCCTGGTCAACAGATGCAAATGGGTCCGCAACATATACACCACGAGCACGGTATTCATCCAAGATTTTACCTGTATCGTCACGAGACATACCCAAAGTCGTCTGCGTCAAGTCGTTTGTACCAAATTCAAAGAATTCGCAGCTTTCGGCAATTTCATCTGCCAAAACAGCAGCACGTGGTAATTCAATCATCGACCCAACGGTATATTCTACACTGTCACCGGTTTCTGCAAACAGCGCGGCAGCACTTGCGTCAATGACAGCTTTAACGATATCAACTTCTTTCTTAGAACCAACCAATGGAACTTCGATTTCAGGGAATACACGAATACCTGCATTCTTGCATTCCAGCGCAGCAGACAAGATTGCACGAGTCTGCATTTCGCAGATTTCCGGATATGTAATTGCCAATCTGCAACCACGATGTCCCAACATAGGATTCTGTTCATGTAACGCTTCTGCACGCGCTTTTACAAATTCAACAGATTTTCCTATATGTTCGGCAAGTTCTTTTATATCAGCTTCCGTATGAGGTAAGAATTCATGTAGCGGTGGGTCAATTAAACGAATTGTGACCGGCAGACCATCCATAATCTTGAACAGTTCTACGAAGTCCGCTTTTTGATAAGGCAACAATTTTGCCAGTGCGGCACGTCTGCCTTCTACATCTTCTGCCAAAATCATTTCACGCATATCCTGAATACGACTTGGGTCAAAGAACATGTGTTCTGTACGTGCCAAACCAATACCTTCGGCACCAAAGTCACGCGCTTGTTTTGCATCTTTTGGTGTTTCTGCGTTTGCTTTAACAGTCAGGTCTTTGATTTCATCAACCCACTTCATCAATGTACCAAAGTTACCTGTCAATTCTACAGATACGGTCGGAACCTGACCTTCGATAATTTGGCCTTTGGCACCATCAATAGAAACCCAATCACCTTCTTTAATTACCGCGCCACTTGTTGTTTTCATAGTTTTGGTTTCGTAATCAATCTTGATATCAGGAGAACCAGATACGCAAGGAGTACCCATACCACGCGCAACCACAGCTGCATGTGAAGTCATACCACCACGTGCTGTTATAACACCTTCTGCCGCATTCATACCTGCAATATCTTCTGGAGACGTTTCAACACGGATAAGCATAACCTTCTTGCCTTCTTTGGCCCATTTTTCTGCATCTTCTGCATTAAACACGGCCTGACCGACGGCCGCACCTGGGGATGCCGGCAAACCAGTTGCAATAACTTTCTTTTCCGCCTTCGGATCCAACATAGGATGCAATAAGTGATCTAATTGGTCTGCACCAACACGTAAAATTGCTTCTTCTTTTGTCAGCAAACCTTCTTCTACCATTTCAACGGCCATACGAACCGCAGCTGCTGCTGTACGTTTACCGTTACGGCATTGCAACATCCACAATTTACCATGTTCAATTGTGAATTCCATATCTTGCATGTCTTTATAGTGCTTTTCCAATTTTTCACGAACGTCGCACAATTCTTTATAGACTTCTGGCATCGCTTCTTCCAAAGATAAACGACCAGAATCATCTTTGCTCATAGGCTGTGGTGTACGAATACCCGCAACAACGTCTTCACCTTGGGCATTAATTAAATATTCACCATAGTATTTATTTTCACCTGTTGCTGGGTCACGGCTGAAGCATACACCAGTTGCAGAATCGTCACCAGAATTACCGAATACCATTGCCTGAACGTTTACAGCAGTACCCCAGTCACCTGGAATATTATTCAACTTACGATATGTAATAGCTTTCTTAGACATCCAACTGCCAAAAACTGCGCCGATACCTAACTTCAGCTGTTCCCATGGATCTTGTGGGAATACTTTACCAATCTTGACGCCGATTTCTTTAAACTTTTCTACCAATTCTTTTAAATCATCAGCTGTTAATTCTGTATCTACTTTGTAGCCTTTGTCTTCCTTCATGCGTTCCAAAGTATGTTCAAATAAATCAATATCTGCACCCAATACAACGTCAGAGAACATCATAATGAAACGACGATAAGAATCATATGCAAAGCGTTCATTACCAGAATGTTTTGCCAATGCTTTCACTGTTTCATCGTTCAAGCCCAAATTCAAAACTGTATCCATCATA
>CASEJM010000019.1 GCA_949288265.1 uncultured Pseudomonadota bacterium
AGGACTCGAACCTATGGACCGCTATAACACGGTCACGGATTAGCAATCCGCTGCATTACCACTCTGCCAACGCTCCGCATGGTTGCGACGCTCATTATACAGAAATCATTTTTTAAATGCAAGCTGGAAAATTTATAAAATATTAAAAGTTAGGCATCGTAATTACACGATGCCTTTGTTTTTTTTTAATTTTCTTCTGCGTCATGCTCGGGCATACAAAAATCTACATCCCGGGTCATTGCCAAGAATTTTTCAGCACGACGATTAGAAAAGTCGCCTTTTTTTGCCTTTTGTAAGTCATGTATTTGATTCACAACAGCAGTAGATAGTAACTCCATCGTAGTTTGCCAATCTGTATGTGCTCCACCAGACGGTTCATCCACAATCTGATCTATCACATTCAAATTTGACATATCTCGTGCAGTTAATTTCATTGCTTCTGCCGCAACAGCTTTGTATTTATTATCCTTCCATAAAATACTTGCACAAGATTCCGGAGAAATTACAGAGTAAATCGTGTTTTCTAACATTAATACTCTATCACCCGTTCCAATGGCGATTGCACCTCCACTGCCGCCTTCTCCTACGTTAACAGCAACATATGGGGTGTTAACACTTAAACCAGTTGCAATAGTTTCAGCGATGGCTTGCGACTGACCACGTTCTTCGGCGGCACTGCCCGCAAAAGCCCCAGCTGTATCAAACAAAGAAATAATAGGTAACTTAAACTTTTCTGCCAAACGCATTAAACGTTGTGCCTTTCGATAACCTTCTGGATTCGGCATACCAAAACGATGGAATTGGCGAGTTTCTATTGTGCGACCTTTTTCCTGACCTATTATTACTGCAGGAATATCACGCCAAAATCCAATTCCACCGCACATGGCAGGATCTTCACCAAATAATCTATCCCCAGCAAGATAAGTCCATTCTTCAACAATACCATTTATATAATCCAAAAAGTGCGGTCTGTTTTCATTTCGCGCCAATAATACTTTATCATACGCTTCGTTTTCACCCATTCCTCTTACTTTTTTACCGTCAGACGCAGGTGTCGTAACTGTTATTGTATGTGGTGTATGTGGTTGCTTGGTTAATACTTTTAATATCTTTTCAATTTTACCTTTCAATTCCGTTCTGGGAACAACCATGTCAACCATACCATGTTCATATAGGTATTCAGCCGTTTGGAAATTAGAAGGAAGCTTTTCACGAATATTCTGCTCTATTACCCGCCTTCCGGCGAAACCTATTCTTGCGCCTTTTTCTGCGATATGAATATCCCCAAGCATTGCAAATGATGCCGTTACACCACCAAAAGTAGGATCCGTTAATAAAACAATATATGGGATGCCGTTTGCATGTAGTTTGTTTACGGCAACTGTAGTACGAGCCATCTGCATAAGCGATAAAATATTTTCTTGCATACGCGCACCGCCACTACATGTAACCATTATAAATGGTTGTTTTGTTTCAATCGCGTGTTCCATGCTGGCGACTATTCCGTCACCTGCGGCTCTTCCCATAGAACCCAATAAAAAATCCCCGTTCAGAATACATATAGTAGTTGGTATTCCACCAATTATTCCGTCTGCGGTAGTTATCGCATCATTATAACCAGTTTCTGCCCTGGCCTCTATCAATCTGTCTTTATAGGCTTTACGGTCAACAAAATGTAAAGGATCGTCGGACACGATTGGCAGTTTTATTCTGGTCCATTCATTGTTATCAAACAATAAATCAAAACGTTGTTTAGGCGTCATGATAAACGCCCGTCCGCAACGTGGACATATATAATGATTAGATTTGTAATCTTTATAATATACCAATCGACCGCAAGATTCGCACTTTATCCACATCAACCTACGAATTCGATCGTAACGTTCACGATTATGGTTTTTTATTCCAGATTTTTTACCGAATAACATTTTATTGCTCGTTCATTTTTTTTGTTAACTCGCGACTAGGTTTAAATAAAATGGTTGTACTAGCCTCTAAATGCATTGGTTTACCAGTGCATGGGTTATAGCCAATTTTAGTTGCCCTGGCACGCGGTTGAAATGTCCCGAACCCCCGAACTTCTATTCTATTCCCATCTGCGACAGATTCTATCATATGGTCAGAAACTGTATCTAATATAGCCGCGGCATCAGATGCCCGCATATGTTTAAATTGAACTTGAATAGATCTTACAATGTCAGAACGCTTCATTTCTTTTTTCCTTTTCTTTTGGAACTTATTATTAATTTCTTATCGCATTTTATCAAGAACAAAGTTTGTTCAAAAAAACAAAGATTATCTGCCTATTATAATCAATTTTTTTGAACTGTATAATAATAAAACTAACCAAGGAGACAAAAAAATGCAAGAAGAAACACAAAATCAATTACCGCTTATTGGTGACCCTGCCCCAGAATTCGTAGCCAATACAACAAACGGAACTATAAATTTTCCTAAAGATTATGCCGGTAAATGGGTAATTTTATTCTCTCATCCAGCGGACTTCACACCAGTATGCACAACTGAATTTATGACATTTCAATCGATGTTGCCAAAGCTACAGAAACTTAATACAGAAATAATTGGACTGTCCATTGGCACTCTTACAGGACACTTAGCGTGGATAGAAGCCATAAAGAAATTAAAATATCATGATTGGAATGATATGGAAATAACATTCCCAATAATTGATGATATAAATATGGACGTCGCAAAAAAATACGGTATGATACATAACCATGCGTCTAACAGTAAAACAGTTCGCGCCGTATTCTTTATAGACCCCAAAGGAATCGTTAGAACAATATTATACTATCCATTAACCATAGGTCGCAATTTTGCCGAAATAAAAAGAACTTTAATTGCTTTACAAACATCTGATGAGTTTGGTGTTGCAACACCAGCAGATTGGAGTATCGGTGATGAAGTCGTTATACCTGCACCAAATACTACAGAAGAAATGAATAGAAGATTAAATAATACAGATAAAACCTTAGATGTAAAATCTTGGTTTCTTACTTTAAAGAAAATATCTGCGGATACAATATTAGATAAAATTTATAAAAAATCTCTTTCCAAAAAAGACTCTAAAAAATAATAATGGGGGAAAGCCCCCATTATTAAAAAACTAGTGGAAAATCTTTTATATCAATTTGCACGCCATCTCTTTCAGGATTCCATTGACATTCTTCCATCACAACTGTTTTGTCCTTATTAAATTTAACTCCCTCGGATTTTAATTGACGATATTGTTCGTCAAAATATCCAGAACATAAAGTTCCATCTTTAAATACCACCCTATGCCAAGGTAAATTCCAACTGTTCTTATTGTTTGACGCATATCCTACAAAGCGAGCCATACGAGGTCGACCAATCATGCGGGCAATTTGACCGTATGTAGCCACGCGACCTGATGGTATTCGTGCAACAATATCATAAACTTGCTCATTAAATGTTTTCATAACGGAAATATTCTATTCGTTTGTTTGATAATGTCAAATATAAACCCTTGCAAAAGCATTACGAATAAGTATAATTGCACATCGTTGGAGACGTGGCAGAGCGGTCGAATGCGCGCGACTCGAAATCGTGTATACGGGCAACCGTATCAAGGGTTCGAATCCCTTCGTCTCCGCCATGGTTATAATTTGATTTTTGCTGTTTTTTTTTGATATTATTAATAACAATAAAGGATTATAAATAATGAAACAAGATTTAATATCTGCAGCAGATATATTGAAAAATAAAGCTTCAATAGAAAAAGCACTATCTGAAATAGCAAAAACATCAGGAAATGATTTTGCGTTTTTTGACGAAACAGAAACAAAATTTGTAAGCGATTCTATGGAAATCATGATAAAAATTTCACAATTGTTAGATAAAGCAGGTATAAAATATACACATTACTATAAAAAATTAAATGATGTCCCTGATTTGGTTATAGATTCAAAATATATGAATGTTTCGCACAAGTTATTTAATGGATGGCGGTCTAATGTCATAGTTGAACAAAATACCAGAATTTCTAATTTTAATGCGAAAGATAGATGATGTTTACGTTATAAAAAAAACGCCAATTGGCGTTTTTTTTACACATCAAAATCATAGGCTTGAACTGATTTTACTATTGCCGCGACTAGCTTATCTTGATGAGAAGAACTTTTTAATAAACTTTCTTCTGATGCATTAGATAGGTGTCCTAATTCTATCAAAGCCCCAGGAACAGTAGAACGTAAAACCGCAAACGGTGCATGACGTACGTCTGGACCAGGCTGTTGAGTTATTTTGGCACGTTTAAATTGCGAAGCACAATTGTTTGCGTATTCTACTGACATCGCTGCCACTGCATGTTGCTGTAAAGAGGATAATGCTATTCTGATATCTTTATCAAATTGCTCGAACCCACTGACATCTATTTTATCGGCAGCATTTTCTGCGTCTGCCAACTTCTGTGCTTCTTCATCCGAAGCTTTTTCAGATAACGTATAAATTGAAAAACCTTTCATAGAACGGCTGGGGTTGGCATTCGCATGTAAAGACAAAAATAAATCCGCATGCTTTTTTTCACCAATTGATGCCCTTTGTGCCAATTTTAAATATGTGTCATCACTGCGAGTTAAATACGCGTTAAAACCGGCCGCAGATAATTTATCTCTTAATTTTTTTGCGACTGATAATACAATGACTTTTTCTTTTGTCCCGCCCTTACCTATACATCCAGGGTCTTTACCACCGTGCCCTGCATCAATAACTATCGTATACTTTCGTGTCGAAGTATTTTTCGCTTTTACAGGTTCACTAGTAACTTTGCCTTTTGTTGAGGCAATCGTTGTGGTTGTTGCACTCGCAGTTTTTGCGTTTGTGTCAGCTGTAAAATCCATTACCAGTCTATATTCATTATCGCCATTAGGATTTAATAACATTATGTTTTCCCTAGGAATAGATGAAATTGGTGTTGATAAATCGGCAATTATTTGCAATTTATCACCAGACTGCACTTGTGTAATCGCCTTAACTAAAGTTCCTGCCGCCATTGCCGGTGCCAATGATCGGTTCGCAGCCGTATTTGATAAAGTTATAACCACTTGATTTGCCGGATAAGATATAGAATAAGATGGTCGCGCCGAAGTTTCTATAACTAAACGTGTTTTATTACCAGGCTGAATACCCGTTCTAACCGTACGTAATGAATTGCGCGCCGCAAAGGCAACACGTGGCAACAGCGTAATAACTGCGGCTGATATGCCCGTAATTTTCAAAAGAGTTCTTCTCGTTAACTGCATTTGGAATAATTATATCAAAAAAAAGCTTTTTCTTCAAGTTTTATAGAGGAATAAAAACCGTCCTTTCGGACGGTTTTTATAAAAATAATTTTACTTACTGATACAACCAGCAAACGTTTGCGCAATTAGATTAGATTCCTGCGTTTCTAATGTCCTTACAGGAATTATAAAACATCTTGCACTATCACGAATAATGAATACTTTTGTACCACGAACATATGCGGTCTGCATATCACTTAGTTGTGCGGTTGTTAAAAAGTCGTTTTGTACCGTTGGTGAATTACTCATTGCCGCCTGAACCAACTGATATGCTGTGTTATAATCATACACATTTGACAAAGTATTTAACTCCATATACAAACTTTGATTTTCATATGGATTTTCTACATTTGGTGCCGCCGTTGGGAAAGCAACACCCGTTGCCAAAGCCGCAACCGTTTGTAGTGTTGAAGGCTGAGATGAATTAGACGTTGATACAGACGCTGTATTTATTTGTAAATCGTCACCGCAAGCCAAATTCATACGATTAGTATAACTTGCCAAAACAGAATCTACCGCCATCTGCCAGTCTTCACCTTTTTGATTCATATCCAGATTCAAAATTTTTTCTGCCCAGCCCCAAATATTTGCCCCAACATTACCTGCATTGGCAAATCTGGTAACCATTTCAACAGAACCACCAGGCACACCTGCACCACAAGCATCCGTTAGCAAAGTAGTTAACATACTTGTCGTTTCGTTTCCATACGCCAAAGCCACAGAATGACAAGCCATAGCCGCCTCTAATTCCTGACGGCGCTGTAGACACAAATCACTATGAGATTTTGATAACTCTTCCGCCATGTTTGCCATAGACAAATAAGACATTACTTCCTGCTGAACATACGGCGGACAAAGACGCGCAGCCGTATTTAATCCGCCCGCACTTGTTTTAGTATTTACGTTATATTGCGGCAACAAAACAGAAGTATCTTTTTGTAAGCATAATAGCGCATAATTATACAAATCTGCTTCTGTGGCATATTGACAACGTCCTGCACGTTGTCCTGGGACAACAGTTACATCACCACAATATTCTACTAAACAGTTATAAATCTTTGTACGACATGCAGAATCTACATCTGGTTGTGTTACCATATAATACGTATTTCTTTGATTCGTTAAATATGCATTTGCCAACCCCTGATATCCACGATTGACGGTACTAGTATTACTATTAGTTCCAGACGATGCATAAGCAGCCGTTCCACGTGAAACACTATCCGTTGCAACTGTCCCTGCGGACACCGCAAACGCCGCAGAGCCATAAATGCAGGCCATTAGACCAAATGTAAAAACCGATTTTTTCATATTAGAATCCCTCTCGTTAAAGAAATTTTATCATATCGTAAGAAAAAAGGCAATCGCTCATTTCAGTTGCAAATACAAAAATTATTGATTTAGGTTAATAAATTGTTAACATGATAAATCATGATACTGTTAAATGAAACTTTAGAGCAAATTTCCGACGACATCTCTGCCGTCAGGGGGTTCCTTTGACCCCGTCAAGCTAGAAAAGCAGATATCAGAATTAACTGTTCAAACCAACGACCCAGATTTATGGAATAATCCAGATAATGCGCGCGCATTATTACAAAAAAAATCTAGTTTAGAAAAATCATTAAAACAATTATACGAGCTTGAAGCGGAGTATAAAAATCTATCCGAACTATACGAAATTGCGCCAGAAGACCCAGACGTAATTAAAGCCATAGAAAAGTTATCCGAAACTGCACACAGCGCAAAATTCATTACATTATTTAATAACCCTGCTGATGAAAATGGTGCCTTTTTGTTTATCCAAGCTGGTGCTGGTGGGACAGAGGCTCAAGATTGGGCTCAAATGTTATCAAGAATGTATGCAAGATGGGCAGAACGTCATGGATTCTTATGCGAAGTCATCGAAGAACATCTTGGCGATACTGCTGGGATAAAGAATATTACATATCGAATATCCGGCGAGCGAGCTTATGGTTGGTTAAAAAATGAAATTGGTGTGCATCGGTTGGTTCGCATTTCGCCATTTAATGCGAACGGGAAACGACAAACAAGCTTTGCGTCTGTTGACGTATGGCCCGATGTAGATGATTCCATTGAAATAGAAATAAACGAAAAAGATTTACGTATAGATACTTATCGCTCTTCAGGTGCAGGTGGTCAACACGTTAATAAAACAGATAGTGCGGTCAGAATAACGCATATACCAACTGGGGTCGTCGTAACGTGCCAAAATGAGCGTAGCCAAATTCAAAACAAAGAAATGGCAATGAAAATGTTACGCAGTCGCCTGTATGAATTAGAAATGCAAAAACGCGCCGAAGAAGAAAACGCGGCCTTGGCCCAACAAAAGAAGATTGAATGGGGCAGTCAAATTAGAAATTATGTTTTATATCCTTACCAACTGGTCAAAGACGTTCGCACTGGTGTAGAAAAAACTGATTCAAATGCAGTTCTAGACGGTGACTTAGATGATTTTATGTTGGCATGTTTACAACGCGATCAACAAACAAAATAAAGCTCACTTCATTTGCTGATGCAAATTATGGCGCACCCGGCGCGATTCGAACGCGCAATCCCCGCCTTCGGAGGGCGATGCTCTATCCAGTTAAGCCACGGGTGCAAATCAGAACTATTATAAATATCGTCACGACAAATGCAAGAATTTAACAATTAAACTTGTTTTTATTATGGTTTATTTTTAAACTATATCGCGTAAGGAATAAATATGCGAACATACTTTTTAATTTTTGCAGTATTTTTATTGGCTGGATGTAACAGCGTATATTTAAAACCAAACTCTATTGACTCAACGCAAACGTTCTATGCCGATCGTGGTGGTTATGGTATGCGGAAAAGTATAAAACAAAAAATGGACGACCGAGGCTATAAAGTTGTAGTCGGGAAAGCCAACGCAAGCAAGGATTTTACAGACAATAATACAAGTATTGAAATGGATTCTTCAATCATCCCACAAGACGTAAGATATGTCGTCAAAGTAAACGAACGTAAAGAATGGTTTAATCCTTTATGGTGCCCTTTAAACGGTTTCTGGTGGTGGAATTTTAATGTTTCTATTGCGGATCAAAAAACAGGCGAAGAATTGCTTACATGGCGCGGGCGCGCTTGTCAAAACACTGCTTTACGAATGATAGATGATATGTTCGATAAAATGGAGATAAATTCAAATGAACGAAACAATTAAATCAATAATAGAAATTATAAAGTCATGCGAGGATCTACAATTATGTACAACTAGATCTGATGGGTACCCAGAAACTAGACATGTGATGAATGGTATGAATCAAAATATTGATACAATCAATCTACACTTTTTAACTATGAAATCGTCACCAAAATTTAAACAATTGCAGGCTGATGATAAATGCTGTCTATATTACTTTAATCCCAATAATAGATATGTGGTACGCCTGTTCGGAAGAATGAAGAATATTAATAATCCAGAAGAAAAAAGTAAATACTGGCAAGATAAATATTCACGTTTTGGCTTTACAGGGGCAGATGACCCAAATTTTGAATTACTTCATTTTATCCCAGAAACTTATAAGTTTTATATCGGCGAAAAATTATATACTGGTGAAATAAAATAAAAAAGCGGGGAAATCCCGCTTTTTTTGTAAATTAATATAATTATTCATCAATTTTTGCATATTCGCAAAAACCTTCATTAGTATCACAACGAGAAATCGTTCCTTCACTAATGAAGTAACCCTGTGGATGCAGACACGCTGGGCATACTTTTGGTGCTTCTGTACCAATGTGCCACATACCGCAGTTTGTGCAACGCCACATAACAATTTTATCTTGTTTAAATAAAGTACCTGTTTCAATCGCTTCAATTAACGCACGATAACGAGATTCGTGATAACGTTCTGCATAACCGATATTTTTTAAAATAGAAGCAATTGCGTCAAAACCTTCCTGTGCGGCAATTTGTGCAAACTTAGGATACATAACTGTATTCTCTTCGTGTTCACCATACGCAGCCGCCTTCAGATTTTCCAATGTAGTTCCAATTTTGCCGGCTGGATATGAAGCCGTAATTTCTAAATCTCCGCCTTCCAAGAATTTAAATAAGCGAGATGCATGTTCACGCTCTTGTTCTGCTGTTTCTAAAAAGATTTTAGAAATTGCTTGGTAACCCTCATCTTTTGCTTTTGAAGCAAAAAAGCTATAACGATTGCGTGCCTGTGATTCACCAGCAAACGCAATCAGCAGGTTCTTTTCTGTCTGTGTACCTTTTAATGATACTGCCATATTTATTCTCCTTTGTATATGTAAGATTTCTGCAAAAAGTTTACCAGATAAACGCCCAAAAAGCAAATTTTTATAACAGTCTGTTTTTGCTTATTTTCTGGTGTTTTGATTATTATTTTTACAGACCTCGGCATGAATTAAATCCTTGTGTTCATCATACAAACGACTACCAAGAAATGCGCGCGCATCTGCAATAGTATTCCCATACGCCCAACATTCACCTTCGTCGGTTGTATATTTAGCGGCAACCATGTCGTATTTTGGCGTTAATGGGCCATAACAATTATAAGTTAACACCGCTGCTTTATAATACTCAAAAAAGGTCTTCTCATTATGTTCTATACGCGGACCTAATATCATCTGTTTGTTACGAATGGTGCTAATTTTATAATTGGCTACGTCTTGTACTCGCCATAAACCAGCTATGAACTCGACGTTTTCTAATTTAACGTTTCTTAATGGTACAGTCGTATCATTTGATTTATAAGCAATCTCGCCTTTGGCGCAATCGATTGTATATTTTTGTTGTTTCTGTTCCAGCGTTAACTGAGTCAAAGGGTTTCTATTTTTCATTTTTTTCTATTTCCACAAATTTCTTTTCGATTGCAGAAACCAGCTCCCCTATTCCCAGCATTCCTGCGGCACTTATAACCATTATTTCAGGTTTCTTTTTACGTCCAAATGACTTTTTGAAGTCATTTAAACGTTGTTTTAAATCATCCGGAGCAATCGCATCCATCTTATTTATAACTACCATTTCCGGTTTGTGAATTAAATCACCACCATAAGAATCCATTTCATGGCGAATTGCGGCGTAACGAGCCCCCCAATCTGCTTCTGTTCCATCAATCACGTGTAAAATCATTTTTGTACGTTCTGCATGCCCTAGAAATCTATCACCCAGCCCGACGCCTGTATGAGCACCTTCTATCAACCCAGGCAAATCAACAAGTATAAACTCGCGCTGATGTGCATACATCACCCCCAATTGTGGATTTAAAGTTGTAAACGGATAATTCGCAATTTTAGGTCTTGCCGCCGTTACCGCCGATAATAGCGTGGATTTTCCGGCGTTTGGGAAACCTACTAAGCCTATGTCAGCAATTAACTTTAAACGCAAAACGACGGTTCTTTCTTCACCGGGCAATCCATCGTTTGCCTGACGAGGCGCACGATTTGTAGGACTTTTAAAGTGCAAATTACCCCAACCACCATTACCACCACGTGCCGCCAAATATTCCATACCGTCTATATTTAAATCTGCATATTCTATTTCTTCGTTTTCCGATAAGATAACCGTGCCAGTTGGAACTGGTAAAACCAATGTTTCTCCGGACGCACCTGTGCGCATCTTTCCCATACCGTTTTCACCACGTTGGGCCACAAAATTGGTCTTATAGCGATAATCTATCAATGTATTTACATTGGGAACGGCACGAAATACTATATCACCGCCGCGTCCACCGTCACCACCATTCGGACCACCAAATTCTATATATTTTTCACGCCGAAAACTGGCGCTGCCATTACCGCCATCCCCTGCTTTAATATGAATCTTAGCTTTGTCTAAAAACTTCATTTGTCTGTCTTTGTTTGTCGTCATTATAACTTAAAAACTTGCAATTGCCACTATAAATATTATAATTATTAGGGTCACGTAAGTGATGATGATTCTGAAGCCGTTGCGGAATAGTCGTTTTGGACTGGGGGGCGGTACCCCACAGCTCCACCAATAAATCTCATGGGGCTGACATAGTTTCGACAGGCGCAGTAAAGGCAAATCGGTTGAATCCGACATGGCGTCGTAAAAAGCTAAATAAAAACTGAATGGCGATAGAATCGCTGCGAACGACAACGTTCGCCTTGCAATGGCTGCCTAATATGGCTTAGGTATGATTGGCAATTGTTGATTATACCTGTTTAGCTTATTGCGGGGCTTACCGGGTGCCCGGCAACAGAAACCCGGACTTAATTTATATTAATAACTAAAAAGGCAAGATATGTTCGGAAAAATTAAAAAAGTATTTTTTACAGGAATATTTGGTGTTTTGTACATTTCCTTCGTTGCACAAATTGTTTATGTTCTGGGTTGGGTACCTGGTTGGGATGCAAAATTAGGTTGGATGGGCATGTTGGCGTTTGAATGGTTGGTATTAATTGCGGCCCGTTATCTATCAAAACGTTCAAGCAACAATGCTCAATACAATAATTTTAACGGTCGCCGTCGTTAAGATTATATAAAAACAATCTTAAAGTCCCTTTAATGGGGCTTTTTTTATAACCCTTGAAAAATAATAAAAAAATTCTTATATTAAAGGCACTATGAGAAATTATATTTTACCATTTCGTGATTTAGTCGTACATCCTGGTTTAACGGTGCCAATTTATATTGACAACCCACTATCTGTGGCGTGTATAGAAGCGGCTACAAAATCAAACCAGAAAATCGTTATAACTCCACAGCACAGTTGGTCCTATCCTACTTCGTCAGAAGATGTATATGACATCGGAACGATTGGTGATATCGCACAAGTCTTACGTCTGCCAGATGGTACTTTGCATGCAATAATTCGAACTACGGACATAGTTTCTTTATCAGACGTGAAAGTTGAAAATGGTATTTTTTCTGCAGAAACTAATATTATTGAATTGGTAGATGACAGTAATTTCGAACAGACCATTGCTTTACGTGATAAAGTCGCCGAAAATATGCAGGCTTTGTCTTTAACAAGAAAATTTAAATTAGATAAAATGCGTGCCATAATTCAAAACTATCCTATGGCTGCTTTTATAGATTCTGTAATTCAATCTGCTGATATAGATACTGATGATGCTGTACGCATTCTGCGTGCTCAATCCTGGCGCGAGAAATTGATGTTATTATTAGAACAAATCAATCTTATGGCGGAAACGGCAAAAATAGAAGAATCTATCAATCGCCGAATACATCAGCAGATGGAAAACGGTCGTCGAGAAGCGATATTACAAGAAAAAATGCGTGCCATCCAAAAAGAAATGGGTGAAGACAGCGAAGAAATGGACACGGAAAACATTCGCAAGCGAATAGAACGTTCTGCAATGTCACAAGATGCCAAAGAAAAAGCACTGTCAGAATGGAAACGTATGCGTAGTATGTCACCCATGTCGAATGAAGGCGGCTTACTAAAGACTTATCTTGAAGAATTATTATCAATGCCATGGGATAAGGTTGATGCCGCACCAATTGATTTAAAAACTGCACGTACAGTCTTAGATTCTCAACATTCCGGAATGCAGGCTGTTAAAGAACGCATTCTTGAGCATATCGCCGTTATGAAAAAAACCGGCGGGAACCACGGCAGCATATTATGTTTTGTTGGTGCGCCGGGCGTTGGTAAAACTTCGTTGTGTAAATCTATCGCAGAAGCTTTGGGAAGAAAATACCAACGTATATCGCTTGGGGGCGTATCAGACGAAGCTCATTTCCGTGGGCATCGTAAAACATATATCGGTGCGCAAACTGGAAGAATAATGGATTCTTTAAAACGCTGTAAATCTAATAATCCTGTTATCGTTTTAGATGAAATAGACAAAATGGGACGCGATTGGCGTGGTGATCCAGAATCTGCACTTTTGGAAATACTAGATCCTGAACAAAATAAGTCCTTTAGGGATCATTATTTAGAAGTAGATTTTGATTTATCTAACGTTTTATTCATTGCAACGGCAAACAGTTTAAATATGTCTAACGCATTGAAGGATCGTATGGAAATTATTGAAATTCCCGGATACAGTGAAGATGAAAAAGTACAAATCGCACGTGAACACTTAATAGAACGTGCCGCCAAGGACACAGGTTGGAATAAAGATAATATAATCATTTCAGACGATAGTTTACGGTATCTAATTCGTAACTATACATCTGAAGATGGTGTGCGCGAATTACAACGTGAATTGACTGCTTTATTACGTAGAACGCTATTAGAAAATGACGGCGAAGACGTAAAAACTGAATTTACTAAACAAAAAATAGATGACCTTTTATCACTACACAAATCATTAACTTTATCAAAGAAAATTGGTTTTTCTGCACGAGCATAAGGGAAAAAAATGATCTTAATTTTAAACACTTCTGGTAATGGGTTAGATTTTGTTTTAGACGAAAAATATAAGCACGTTGATACAGAAAAACAATCAATATCTTTACCAATTGAAACAGAACGTTTTTTAAAAGAATGTGATGCCAAATGGTCTGATTTAAAAGCAATAGGTGTTGTCGTGGGACCTGGCAGCTTTACAGGAATTCGACTTGGAATAGCTTATGCAAAAGGATTAGCCTTGGGTTTAAACATTCCTGTTGTACCTGTAAACGCGTTTGAAATATACTTACAAGAAACCCCAGACGCTTTTGTTGCAATAGATTCTGGTCGTGGTGATTTTTTTGTTGCCGCAAATGGCTTAGAACCATGCACTATGTCAATTGACGAAGTTGAAACAAAACAAATGGAATGGCCCCGCACTGTTGGCCATAAACCATTTAATCTAAATGTTGCATTAACTGTGATAAAAAGGAAGCTTACCACTGATATAGATGAACCGGTTGTACCTATGTATTTACGCCCAAGTTATGCAGAACAAAACAAGAAATGTTAAAAGAGCTGGCAAATCTTCATAAAATATGTTTTCCCCATAAACCATGGTCGGAGAAAGATTTTGCAGATTTAAAAAAATCTGGTTGCGATATAATTGCTAGTCAAAATGGTTTTATCGTATGGCGCACAGTCACTGATGAGGCAGAAATAATAACAATCGGCGTACACCCAGACGCACGAGAAACAGGAATCGCAACTGCAATGTTAAAATTGGCTGAAACTGACATAAAAAAACATGGGGGTAAAAAGGTATTCTTAGAAGTCGCGAAAAATAATATTCCTGCCCTTTCTTTATATGAACATAACGGTTATAAACCTATCGGCTGCCGGCCAAAATATTACGACGGAATTGACGCTGTTTTAATGGAGAAAGAACTATGACTTATAAAGTAAGCAATGCTCAAATAATTAAACGAGTTCCAAAAACGGATAGTACCCCATATGCTTTCATTCCGGCAGACACGGTGGCTGCTGATTCTCTGGTCATGGTTGCTTTTGGTGGCGATTTGACATACACAGAAAGAAGCGCAAATTTTTATGCGAAACAACTAGAAGAAGTACTAAAAGAAAACGGAATTAATAATATAGATATTTATTCCATTGTTTATGATTTCGGTTCCATTGAACCGATGTTTGAACGGTCTGAACTATTTCGAATCGCTGGTCGCAGATTGATTAAAAGTCAAACGTCACCTATACGCCAACAAAGAATTGACGCAATCATACAAGAAATGCGCGACAACGAAGCCGTCCCTAATTATGTAAAAAAAATACATGATATTTTTTTAAGACCGCGTTTTTCTGATGAAACTGGTAAAAAAATTAACTTAAACCAAGCTATTTCTAGAATACGCAAGATAAAATTTTATGCCCATTGTCACGGGGCTGTAACTATATACGAAATTGCTAATTATATGTACGATGAAATGTTAAAAATTGGCTATACAAAAAAAGAAATCGAAACTATTCAAAAAGAATTATTGGTAATTCAACATAATCCCGTTGCCCCACTAGACAAACAAAAATTTACAACAATTTCTTTTGCCTCTGCGACAGATAAGATGATGTTAAAACACAATAATATATTTGCCGACTGGATTTTTGAGAACGCCCCCGAAGACTTACTGCCATGTTATTTTGATACAAAATATGGTAACCTATTTGTAGCAAAGCGTTTATATGAAAACGTTTTTACTGAACACGATAATAAATGTTTAACTGCGT
The DNA here is from genome assembly GCA_949288265.1 of uncultured Pseudomonadota bacterium. Lineage (GTDB taxonomy): Bacteria > Pseudomonadota > Alphaproteobacteria > Rs-D84 > Rs-D84 > Enterousia. Next base: position 15,452 of record CASEJM010000019.1, read on the forward strand.
CAGAAAAAAGCAATTGCTCTTTAACCAAAGACGGTCAAATAATTTTTAATGCAGAGCGTAACGCCATAGCGGGCGGCGCGAAAAAATCTCTTGAAGATGCAACAATAAAATCAGTTGAGGAATTAGTCGAAGGGAACGGAGTCAATTTTAAACAATTAAAGGAAAATGGCGACAAGGTATATAATCTTATGCTGACAGATTTGCATCAACAAAGTTTAAAACGCGGTCATCAAAAATAACATCTTTCGCACGTAATGGCGAAGCAATATGCATGTCCGAAGCGCTTCTTGTACGAGATAACGCAACATAAGTTTGACCATGTGCAAATGCGCCACGTGAAATATCAACTATCACACTATCCAATGTTTTACCTTGTGCTTTATGTATGGTCATGGCGTACCCAAGGTTTAGCGGAAACTGTTTAAAATTTCCAACTTCATTTTCCTGCAACCTATCATTCTCATCGCGCGTATATTCTATTTTTTGCCATGTTTCAGGTTTCACAGAAACTATGTCCCTGGATTTATTCAATAGTTCCACTACAATTTCACGAGAAAACAAATTACGTACTATTCCCATGGAACCATTATGCCACTTATCACCATTTTTTACAAAAACGACCAAAGCACCAACTTTAAGAGTTAAATTCATTGGTGCTGGTACGTCACGTTCTTGAAACGTTCCCGATAGTTCACCCGTGTAGGTTATTTCTGGCGCGTTTATCTGCGCCAAACGCGAAGCATTTATTCTTTCAGCGACCGCACGGAATGGTGTTATAATTACTGCGTTATCTCTACGTTCGGCATCTTCTATCTTACAATTATTGAAAAAATCTAAAGCGCTTAAATCGTTATGACGTAATCTGCGCAGGTTTTCTAATAAAGCTTCATCGCTTTGCCGATAAACCAAGTCAAAATCATAACGTAAAAACTCTGCTCTTTTATAAGCATTGCTATCAAAGAAATATGCGTTATCGTACTCATACGTTGTACGATAATATTCCATTGCTTCACGTGTAATTACTGGTGGTAATTGAAACAAATCTCCTATGGCAACCACTTGTAATCCGCCAAAAGGTTCATTGTTATGTCGCGCCATTCTGGCCAATATATCAACAGCATCTAATAAATCCGGGGCTACCATAGAAATTTCGTCAATTATTAAAACTTCGGCTGCTGTTAATATATTTCTGGGTTTCGCTTTCAGCTTTAATAGCTCTGGCATAATGAAATCACGCGGCTGAATTTGAAACAATGAATGTATTGTCTGGCCTCCAACATTTAAAGCCGAAACTGCTGTTGGGCAAGCACATATTATGCGCTTTTTAGACGCGCTTTTTAAGTAATTTACAAAAGTTGATTTTCCTGTGCCCGCCTGTCCAAGAATCAACAAATTAGAATTTGTACGCTCTATAGTATTAAAAGCGCTCATTTGTATATCACTCAAAATATTTACAAATTCTGACATTGCACATATATTTACACAACATAAAATAAAAATAAAGAATATAAATAAAATTTACTTGCAACTGAAACTAAATAGTATATAATTGTGCCCATGGGTTAGTAGCTCAGTTGGTTAGAGCGGAGCGCTCATAACGCTTTGGTCGTGGGTTCAAGTCCTACCTAACCCACCACAACACATACACGCTTTTGGCGTGTTTTTATTTTTTATATATTTTTTTATTTTTTCTCTTGCACGATATGTATGATTTTTTCTAGAATGAAATATAAAAGAGAGGAAAGTATGGGAAAAAGTCGCTATTTTCTTGGTGTTTTTACATCTTTATTCATTGCAGTTTTTTCTGGATATGCGTTTGCAGCTGGTTATGACTGCCCTGAATATAAACAATATACATCATGTAAATCTAATTATTACATGAGTGGTGGAGAAGTACCAGGTAACTCTTGTAATCAATGCGGAGCTAATTCCGGTTCAACCGGGGGAACGGTTTCTACGTGTACGTGTAATGAGGGTTACACCTATAACGGTTTCTCAGAAACCGAAGGTGGCGACTGTACACTTATACATGTAAGTTGCGAACTTGGCGAATATTTGCCACAAGGTGCATCAGAATGTGTACCCTGCGAGCAAGGATCTTATTGTGGCGGCGGTGAATTTGATTATAGTGCAACGCAAGATCAAGGGATAGAATCATGTCCAGATGATTATCCTAATTCTGATTCGGGTGCCGGTACTATTACCCAATGTTATAGCGATACAAAAATGCGTCCATGGACGGGAAGTCAAACGCCTTGTTCTGCGGAAAATTGCGCTAATGTTGAATGTATAGCATGCTCTATTGATGCATGTGAATATGTTGCATATTCTAACGCTTCAGGAAATGCAGATGGTGAATTAAAAGAAGGATGCGCCTCTAACAATGATTCCTGTCAACAAGAACTTAACCTAGAAACTTTAACTGCTAATGCTGGTTATTACGTGAATGGTCAAATGTGTTCACAGTGTCCAGAGGAATATCGTGACGGCGAAGGTGCGGCGAATATTGATGCTTGTGTTGGTATATTCCAAAAGCCTGGCAAGCAAATTACACCTCCGACTCCGGATGGATGTAATAGTATAACTACAACAGATTGCGAACCAGAACCATGCGATTATAAAAAGAATTTTGCTGGTGAGGTTATAGAAGATTGCGAAGTTAAAACTTGTACCAAAGATATTGTGGCAGTAACAGCAGAAGCTGATCATTATGCTAACAGCTTAACATTAACATGCCCAGCATGTGACTATGGATATAGTTCCCCATTTGGTTCTACATCTGCTACGCAATGTACAAAAACATGTACGGTTGCATGTACAAGGCCGACTTGTCCTGAACATTCTACATCTTGTACAATCGGATCAGAAACGTACTCAGGTACAATGAACCAGGTAACACAAACATGTAATGCCACTACTAAAACATGTTCTATGACGTTTGAATGTGAAACAGGTTATACAAAAAGCGGTAATTCTTGTATTCCTAATACGTACGAAGTTTCGTATTCTTGCGGTGAAGGCACTGGTAATGCGCCTGCTGGTACAAGTCAACAATATGAAACATCTTATGTCATATCAAGCAATACATGTAAAAATCCAGGTTATACATTTGCCGGTTGGAGTGACGGTTCCACCATTAAACAACCAGGACAAATAAATTGGACATATACTAAAGATATTGAATTTGTAGCACAATGGAATGCTTGTTTAGAAGATACAAGTGCTGCAGGAACATGTGACTGTCAATCAGATCAATATCCAAACGGTTCTGGATGCTCTTCTTGTGATATATCTTGTGGCAGTGTATCTGGATTTACACTTGGATCATATAATATATGTGAATCTGAAACAGATGATATGTGCTATCGTACATGTAAAACATCTGATATTACAAATTCAATCGTTGTCGAAGGAAGTATAACTAAAGGTGGTATTAATAACTGTACAGTAACTTCTTGCGTAACTGGTTATCATCCATCTAGCAATAAAAAGAGCTGTGAACCAGATGAATACTCTATTACGCTAAAGAAAAATGGTGGTACTGGTACAATTAATGGCTATACGGGTGAATCAGACGCGTTATTCCCATGCAAACATGGTGAATCATGTAACTTGCCGTCAAGCGGTATAGAGCGTACGAATTTCACCTTTACAGGTTGGGGAACATCTTCAAGCTGCACAAGCGGTGTATATCAAAAAACCTTTACGGGTCCAGAAACACTATATGCTTGTTGGTCTCAAGAAACAACTTCTTGTAAAGCAGGTCAGTATTACAATGGAACCGAGCATGTAACTTGTCCTGCTGGGATGTTCTGCTCAGGTACAGGTTTTGCGAACATAGGTGCCCCTGGGTGCGCACAAGAGTGTCCTGATGGTGGAAATTCTGCGGCTGGTTCCGGTTCTATAACAGACTGTTATAAAACATGTGAACCAACAAAGGATATTGCTAATGGTAACGGTATATCAACAGGTAATGCATACCACAATGGGACCAATTATCCTTCTTGCCAATACCGCGCAGAATGTAACGAGGGTTATATGCCAAAAGACAGTCCAAGCGCCAACCCGTCTTGTGTTTGGGCAGATCCAGATGAATGTCCAGCAGGATTCTATTGTCCTGATGGAGGTGATCCTATAGCCTGCCCTGATGGAGGTACATCAGAAGTTGGCTCAATATCTATAACACAATGTTATAAGATATTTGACGACTATGAAGGGTTCCAAAAAGGTACAGCTTCTGCCAAATGTTTCTATAGTACAGCTACGACTAAGTATGACACATGCAGCATTTTGGAAGTTAAAAGTTGTATAGCTGGTCACTGGTACGCACAACAAAATGCGTTTACTTGCAGTGAAACAGATAGTGGTTATTATAGCCCAGAAGGACAAATAACTCAAACAGCCTGCCCTGTTGACCCATACGGTGGCAAAGTTGAGTCCATACAATATGCAGACAGTTATACTGATTGTTATAAAACATGTAACATTGATGTAGAACATTCATCAACCATAGCGCCGAAAGATAATACTGTATACGGTATAAGCGCTGATAAATATGAAGCTTGCTCTTTCAATGTAACATGCGTAACGGGTTATACTGTTGAAAATAACAATACAGAAACCCCGATTTGTAACCCAAATCAGTATACTATTACATTGGATAAAAATGGTGGTACAGGTTCTACACCTGCTAGTGTTCAATGTATATTTGACAGCGGAGCTTGTGAATTACCAGATGTAACTGGTTTATCAAGACCAGGATATACGGTACAAGCAAAATGGTGTGCCGATAAAAACGGCAGTGGTCCATGCTATTACGCTGGTCAATCCACAGCGGCAAATATTTCTGAAACAGGAACTGACACAACGCTGTACGCTGTTTGGTCACCTAATGTATATGAAATAAATATTGACGACCAAAACGCTACTACAGAAGGTACGCCTGATAATGTATATCTAAAATATGCTACAGGTTGGTATACCGACGAATCTGCGACTGCACCTATATCTAATATGACCTCTGTTCCAACAAAGACAAGTTATATATTTGCTGGTTATTATAGTGCGACAACTGGTGGCGTACAGGTAGTTGCATCTGACGGTAAATTCCAAACATCAGAAGCAGCCTTAAGCTTTACGACTTCTGGTCCGGCAACTATATACGCAAGATGGTCTGCAGGTACTACTTACTGTGAACCAGGTAAGTATTATACTGGCGTAGGTTCTAAATGCGAAGTATGTACTGCTAATAATTATTGTCCTGGCGGAAGTTTCGCAACAGACAGTAATGAAATAGAAGGTTTGAATGCCTGCCCTGAACAAGGTGTTTCTACAAGCGGTTCTGCTTCTATAACAAACTGCTATAAAACAAAATTAACTTATACTGCACAGCATGGAACAGGTACCCAGACTTGTAACTATGACGACGTAGAAAAATCATACAGCGCAAGTTGTAAGGATAAGGTGATAAATGTATGCGATGCTGGATATTACTTAGCCGATGCATCACAAGAATCTCCAGATTGTGTCCCTGTTGGTAACGGCTATTACAGTGGCGGTGATAGTGTTGATCGTACACAATGCCCAAATGGCGGAGATACGGAAACAGAAACATCAACAAAAGTACAAGAATGCTTTAAAGCAGGTGAAGTATATGAAGCTGTTTATGGTTCGGGTACTCAACGCTGCTTCTATTCCAGTGGCACTGGTGCGGATGCTATATATCAGCGCGACTGTGATACGAAAGTAATTAATAGCTGTCGTGGTGGATATTGGTTGGCTAACAGCAGCGATATAGACTGCGTGCAGGTAGAATTAAATTACTATAGCGATGCTGGTGACATAGAACGTCATGCCTGCCCTGCAAACGGTAAAACTAATGGTACAACTTCTGATAGCATACTATTATGTTATAAAGATGGGTTGCCATATACCGAAGCTCAACATGGTGCTGGTGAATACTTATGTTACTACACAAGTGGTACGGGTGATGACGCAATATATTCGACAAGTTGTGACTTACCTACTATGACAAGTTGTGACGGTGGTTACTACTATGACCATACAATCTTAGCAACAGACTGTATACCTGCTGATATAGGTTATTATAGTCCGGCACTTGTTACAAAACGTACAAAATGCCCACTTAACGGTACAACTGCAACTAAGACAAGTGAATCTATTGCCGAATGCTATCGTGATGATATGGCATGCGACATTGAAAATGGTATCGGTGAACAAACATGTAACTATAATGAGACAGACAGTAATTACACGTTAAATTGTCAGACATGTAACGTAGTAAGCTGTGATCAAGGGTTCTCTCAAGTTGATAATACATGTATTAACTGTCCGGCTGGCAGCGTCTGTGATGATGGTAAGCAGGAAACTTGTGCCTCTCTAACAGGTGGCATGTATCCAGACTCTGAACCAGGCACAACAGATGTAGCCATGTGTTATAGAGACTGTGCTTTGGCTAATAACGCAGCTGCCATGGAAGGACATGATTATTATCAAAGCCCAGATACATGTAAGATTAGCCGTTGCTTAGCAGGATATACGCTGGACAATGGTCAATGCGTAGAATGTCCAGAAGGTATGATATGCGATGGATCCGAACCAGGCAGCGATATGAAATCTTGCGCGGATGTCGGTAGCGGAGATTGGAGTCTGTCTTTACCTGGTACAAAAGATGAAACTGGTTGTTATCAAAAATGTGAGTCGTACCCAGTCATAGGAGGAACAGCTGTTCCTGTAAGTGATAAGGCATTCTATCCAAATGAATGTAAGTATAAGGGTATCTCCGATAACGGTAATCCATGTGAAATAGTTGACGGAGTCTGCATTGAAACGTCTTGCAATGCCGGTTATGAAATGAAAGATGGTGTCTGCGTAAAGTGCAACAGAGAATATGCATTGGAATACAAAGAAGGTGGTGTATGCTTAGTATCTAAGTGCGTATTAGGATATCATCCAAATGGCGACAAATGCGAAAATGACGTTCAAAGCTGTACCGCACCAAATGCAGTATATGCAGAAAAAACTTGGGACTACAGTAAGAATGCATTTAGCTCTTGCATGATAAAAGAATGCGAATACGGTTATCACATTGCCTTAAACGCATGCGTATCTGACGTACAACCGTGTAACGTTGAAAATGGCATAGGCTTTAAAGAATGGGATTATGACATTAACGATTGGGGTAAATGTATTGCAACATCATGTAACCCAGGATACACGAGTGATCCGTCACAAACAAATGAACATACAAAACAGTGCGGTGAATGCAAAAACAGATATAGTGTCTTAGGTAAATTGGCCGCAAGTAGCTATATCCAAGAATGTGAAATCGCATCTTGTATGTACCAAGGCGAGCTATATAACCTTGAGAACAATGAGTGTGTACCAATTTGTCCAACGTCTGAATATGAAGATGATACCGGGACAATGGTATGGGACGAAAGCAGAAAGAAATGCGTCCGCACATGTAAAGAAGGTTATACAATGTGGTAAAATAACAAAACGCTCCGATAAAATCGGAGCGTTTTTAATTTCACAATAATCATTAATTATTATAATATATAAAATATGAAGTATTATGATATCATCATCATCGGTGCCGGTGCAGCCGGTTTAAGCGCAGCCGCAACTGCACTTAAGCGAGGTAAAAGCGTCGCAATTATAGAAATGTATTACCAACCTGCACGAAAAGTCATGGTTTCTGGTGGTGGACGGTGTAATTTCACCAATGACGCAGTAGAAGTAAATAAATATTTCGGTAAAAACCCGAATTTTGTACGCAGTGCCATTACACGAGTTACTCCAGGCAATATATTAACGTGGGCAACAGATCACCAAATTCAATTCGAAGAAAAAAATCCGGGACAATATTTTTGCGTTCAAGGTGCACAAAACATCGTAAAAGCCCTTCTTAAAGACGTTGCAACTGCCAAAATGTATTTAAACACGCAAATTAAACAAATCTTACATTTAGCGGATTGCTTTCAAATAACCTCTAATATCGAAATCTTTACAACAAAATCTATAATAATTGCAACCGGTGGAACATCTTTCTCGTCTTTGGGGACATCCGATTTTGGATATAAAATTGCCAAACAATTTGGTCATAAAATAATACCGATACGACCTGCTCTATGCGCAATATCAACAAAAATCTTTCCTGCTGATTTATCAGGAATATCTTTACCTGTAGAAATAAGATCTGGAAAAACGAAAATTTATGATTATTTATTGTTCACTCATTTTGGTATAAGTGGACCTGCAACATATCGCATAACAGTACGTGATTTCGAGGATATACACATAAATCTGTTACCCAACTTAAATGTATATGACTTTTTACGAAAAGCGAAAAAAACTTCTGGGCGAAAAAAACTTGCCGGGATTTTATCTGAAAAGTTGCCGATGAAACTTGCCAAATGGATATCTGATGAAGACAAAAATATAGCAGATTATAAAGATTCAGATCTATATGATATATCAATAAAAATCACTGATATAACACTAAATAAAAACGCAATAAAATTACACAACCTACAAAGCGCGGAAGTTGTTCGAGGTGGAATAGACACGAATGATATATCATCTAAAACAATGGAATCTAAACTATGTCCTGGTTTGTTTTTTGCCGGAGAGGTAATGGATATCGCTGGCGATTTGGGCGGTTTTAATCTTCATTGGGCGTGGGCCAGTGGTCACATAGCTGGTGAAAACGCATAAAAATAAGCAAATAGAAAAACAAACCTATGCCATTAACATAGTCTTTTAATATAAACTAAAACAAAAGGCTCTCGTTATGAAAGAAATAAAATTTACGGCAAAAGACGGTAAAAAAATATTCTGTTCATTATGGGACAATGTAAAACATCCTATAGGTGTAGTACAATTAATTCATGGTATGGACGAACACGTTCGTAGATACGAAAGATTTGCAATTTTTTTAAACAAGAATGGGTACATAGTATTCGGTGATGATCATAGAGCCCATGGCAGAACAGCCGGTGACATTTCAAAAATCGGGGAACCTGACGGAGACCCGGATTTATTTGCATCAATTGTTTCCGACGAAGTTCATATAAACAAATACTTAAAGAACAAATATAAATTACCAGTTTTTATTTTTGGGCATAGTTATGGAAGTTTTATAACACAGCGTCTTATAGAAGAACCTAACTTAGCTGTTGCGGCAGTGTGTCTGTCAGGTTCTGCCAAATACCCATTAAGTTTCATATTACCAGCACTAATATCGTCTTTTATTGGTCAAACTTTATTCGGTCCAGATGCTCCTGCGCGTTTTATTGAATTCTTTTCACCAATTCGAGGTAAAACTAAAAACGGAGAAAGCAAACTAACACGAGATAAAAAACAAGCCTGCTTACACGAAAAAGACCCAGAAAAATCACGCTATTTTTCTTACGGATTTTATTATTCTATGTTTAAAAACCTTTTGAAGCTATCAGGATATGTTAACCCTGATACGCCGGTATTAATAATAAGCGGAAGCAAAGATCCTGTAAGTTTTAACGGACGATTTGCAAAAAAATTGTATCACAAATATAAATCAGAAAATTTAAAGAATTTAACATTAATAATTTATCCTGGGGCACGTCATGAATTGCTAATGGAAATCAATTACAAACAAGTACAAAAAGATATATTAAATTTCTTTAATTCTATTGCACACAAATATCATAAAAAGAAATAGGTATAATTTGTTTAAGGTGCTCTGTATTTATCTCTACTTGATAACCAACACGACCGGCACTAAATATTATTGTATTAAAGTTTGTCGCAGAAGTATCTATGACAGTTTTAAACAATTTTTTCATACCGATTGGACTGCACCCACCATGCACATAACCTGTTAGGCTTAATAAATCTTTCATTTTTAACATATCAGTTGCCTTTTCCCCCACAGCAGTTGCCGCATGCTTTAAGTCAAGTTCCTTACATACAGGTACCATAAACACATAGTGTTGACCAGAACGCCCAACTGTTACCAAAGTTTTAAATACTTGAAGAGGGTTTTGATTTAAGGCCGCGGCCACCTCTTCACCGTTAACGGCGTCTGTTTTTACGTAAGAATATGATTTATACGGTATTTTATGTGATTCTAATATCCGCATTACATTAGTTTTTACTTCCATAACGATTTTAGTATACAACCAAATAACATATTACGTCAATTATAAGCCGTTTAAATACATAACAACCGCGTTAATTTTAATATTAATTTCCTATAGTTATGTGTGATTATAGAAATATTATGATTTACTTCTTTTGCATAACGACTATTTTTAATCTCGTAACAAGATACCCCATTAAATGTAAGATATTCCTTTATCAAGCGTTTAAAACTTTCTGAATAATTATTATCTATTGAAGTTATATCCGTATATACAAGACATCCAAAAGCTTTTCTCTTAAAAGCGATTCTTGAAACAGTATCGAAATGTAGATTCAAATAAAAACATTGCCGATTTAAAAAATCATGCGTTCCCAACAAAAATGAATAATACAAAGTATCTTTATTAATATTTGATTCTTTATATAGATTTGCCGCAGTAAAAGCTGATATTTCATCCCATGCATACGATAAAGCCAACTCTTCAAGATTTACTGCCATATCTTCTTTAAGAGCAAATTTATTATTTTCCCAGTGTTTTTTTTCGTGGGCGATCGTTTTTTTCTCCCCATCTTTATTGTTATTCCAATTAATAAGGCTTCTATCAAAATTTATATTTAGATTTAACTTCAGGTTATCAGATATTTTATATCTATATATGATTATATCGTCTTTCTCTAAAAAACCAGCTATAAATGGTATATTACCGTTACGATAAAGCTTTATATTTGAAGCATTAACAATTGTTTCCCGAACCTCTATTTTCGGTCCGTTTTTAACTGTCTCTACTTTAACAACAGAATATTGTGTAGGATATTGATATTGAAATTTATCATCCTCAGGAAAATTCTCTGCACTAAAAACTTTCACCAATGTTTTGTTTTTCTGTTCCATAATGTTTTTTATATTAGTTATGCTCTATCGATGTTTTTTATGCAAGTTTTTGCGTAATTAAATATCCTGCTTTCAAACTTTTCCCATAAACCTTGTAATTTTTTTAAATCTGATTTGTTTAACTTATCTTTTATGCAAACACCATTAAAAGTAAAATAATTTTCAACAATTTTATATAAGTCTTTTGTATATAAAAATTCTTTTAACATGTTTAAATCATATTGATAAAGTTTTTCTTGTCCTTCTATATTAATATCATTGTTATAAAAGCTTTTTGTTTCTTTTTTATATGATTTTATAGCTTTTTCACAATAATAGGAAAACGTTGTTTGAAACTTATCAATCGCCTTAAATATTGCTCTGACTTCTGGTTTGATACCGCAAGCACCCATAACTTTTGTTTTTACCCTTTCAATCCGATTAGTAGAAATGTCATATAAGGCCTCTGCTGTTCGCGCAGAAATCTCATCTAAACAATATAACGATAAATAAATGTAACATATTCCTTTAGATATATGCATCTTTAAACCATTGCTTTCATTATGAAAGTGATGAGTCTCGTGAATAATAGTTTGATTTTTTCTGGAATTTATTAATTTAATAAGTTCACGTACTCTGATAGCATCCCTTGCATTCAAAGAATTATCAGCAACACTATAAGAATAAAGAGTTATTTTACCTTCATTTATTCTTTTATTGTCGAAATATCTCCAATTAGATTCACGTTTTCCAGCAACCAAACCATTTCTATATTGGTCTATATTATCCGCATTAATAAAGATGTGCCTATATTCTATATTCATAAAGTTCCTTGTGTCAGAGTCATAATATAATACAACTTTGTGTTTTGTCAACAAATATTAATTTTTAACAAATGTGACAAAGCCTGACCTTTATTTGACTTTCTTGCATATTTAAGGTAAATAAATCGCCTATTTTATCTAGAAAATTATTCTTAACCCAATTTTCGGGACTAACGTATTTTGATTAGGTTTGTATGTGTAATAGTAATCTACCCCAAGATCTATGCCTACATGTTCAAAATTTAGGCTTAAACCCGTGTATGCCCCCAAAATTGCAGAGAAGCCTTCTTCGCTAACCTCTGTCCCCAAATTCTGATAAGTAATTACACTTTCATAATTATTCAAACCAGCGCCAGCCCCAAAATACCACGCAAAATATTTTGAAGAAAACAAATCATAATAGCCATTTATAATAATAGCATGCTGTTCCATCGAAGCCATTGTTTGCGTCAATAAAGAGCTAAACAACTCGCTGACAGTGGCACGTTCTTGATAATTTAATTCAGCACGCCAACGATTTTTTTGTCCGCCTGCGGCGAAATTAAACATACCTTGGAAACCACCCAAATCATAATCATCAACTTTTAAATCTGAATAAGTAAGCCCGGCATCTGCCCGCAAATAAAAACGCAAATCATCATCCAAACTAGTACCTGCAAAAGTAACAGTTGGCAAAGCACAAAGTGCTAACACACATAATTTTTTCATAACATATACCTCATTTTTTTATTGGGGTTAGTGAAATGATTTCAACGACATTATATGTACCATCATATTCTGCACCGAAACCGTCTTGCATTTTCGGCAATTCTTTTACTTTTAATTCTGCACGAACTGGTGTGTAAATTCCTGATTCAACAGGCGCCATCTTTTGATATTGCTTATACAAAGCACCAGATTTATCTATTAACCAAAATTCTTTATCTTGTCCGTCTGGAATAAAAGACCTTACTTCGTGTCCCATTATTAGTCTGCCAGAAATTACTTTTTCATCATTAATCGTACAAGCACATAAAAATACAGGAACAATTACAAAAAAAACTCTAGATAACGCAGACATTCCTCATCTTCCTTTATATTATATCTTTCATGTTATAGTATAAAAAATCTTATTCAAGTAAATTCGGTCAGAAAACCATCTCATATCTAATTTTATAACGACTGACAGATAGTGATATCGGTGTTAAAAACAAGCTTTAAATTTCTATAATTCTGTCCACACATAATTCATTTATAAACGCTTCATCGTGTGACACAATTAAAATTGCTCCGCGATATTGGTTTAAAGCATCTTCCAAGACAATAGTGCTTTTTATGTCCAGATTATTTGTTGGTTCATCTAATATCAATAAGTCTGGCTGATTCCTGCTGCCGATTATAGCCGCCAACGTTGCTTTTAACAATTCTCCACCAGATAAAAACCTTACTTTTTTCTTAGACGCATCACCTCGGAATCCAAAGTTTGCCGCAATAACATGTGCATCATGTAGTAAAATACCCGCATAGTCAGCAATATTCTCAACTACACTTTTATCATAGTTCAGCAAAGATAAGTCTTGATTTAGATATGCAATTTTACCCGATGTTTTTACATGGCCAGCCGATGGCTTTAAAACACCGCTTATTAATTTCAACAAGGTTGTTTTACCTGCACCATTATTACCAACCAATCTGATACGGTCACCTGTGCGCATTGTAAAATCAAATCCTGACAAAACAATCTTTTCGCCATAAGAAAAGCCCACTTTTTCTAATCTGACAATTTCTTTGTCATAAACTTTTTCATTTGGTAGCGGAATTTTTATTTGGTCATTACGCATTTGCGATGACAACTCAACAGAGCGTTCTTTTTGTTTATTTAATTTTGCCTGTATTAACTTTCTACGTTTTGCCTCGGTTTCTTGACTTTTCCCTTTAAGAGCTTTTACAGCAATCTTAGAGCCTGCTGATTTATTGGCTTTATCTTTTTGTTGCTTGGCTTCATGGTGTTGACGTGTTTTTTGAGCCTTTATAATGGTCTCGTTTAATCTTGCGATTTCTTTCTGTGCATTAGTATATTTTGACTCTATGCTTTCTTGTATTTGTCTTTTCTGAGTGACATAGAAATCATAATTTCCACCAAACACAGACAGCTTTCCATCATGCAATTCCAACAAAATATCCATTTGATTTAATAGTTCCCTGTCATGTGACACAATAACTGCACCCCCATGATAAGAAAAAAGTTTTTTAAAAAAGTCTTTACGCCCTATTATGTCCAAATTGTTTGTCGGTTCATCCAGCAATAAAATATCAGCTGCAGAATCAAACGTGTGTGCCAGCGCCAGTTGCTGACTTTGACCGCCGCTTTTAGTAGAATCTATATTCATCTGATTTAATAATCGGCAAGTCGCGTTACGCACCACCCGCCCAGAATCAGGTAATAAATCACCAGAAATTATTTTTAACAATGTAGTTTTTCCTACACCATTATCACCGATAATGGCGATTTTTTTGTCTGCACTGAACGAATACGACAAATCTGTGAATAAATCGTCCAAACCAGAATATGCAAAACTGATATTTAATAAGGAAATTGATTTCATAAGGCTGCCTTTTATGTAAACTTCAACCACCCCAAAAACTTCGGGGACTTAATAGAAAGAATAAGTTTACATACGACTCATTGGCTAACCTTTGTTATATACACACTTTTATTTTACCAACAAAAATTCTGGTGTCAAATTATAAAAATATGTCTATTATTATTGTTGCGTTTTAAAAAAAAAGAATATACATTGATGTGTAATTACCAAATGGATAAAAAATGACAGAACGTGCAAAATTCAAAGGCGTAATAAACCTGATTATCAAGGACGGCGACAAGACGTTATTGTTCTTTCGTAACGATGGCTTTTTCAGTTATGGTGGCGGTTGGTGG
>CASEJM010000020.1 GCA_949288265.1 uncultured Pseudomonadota bacterium
GTATCACGTACAGGTATTCCAGCCAAGGGATATCGTACCCGTAGCAATAAACGTACTGCAAAGATGATTATTCGTAGCAGACATTTGGCAAAGAAAAAATAATAATAAAACGGAGTAAATGATGTCTCGTTCAGTATGGAAAGGTCCTTATGTTCATCCGTCAATCTTAAAAAAGGTTGCGGTTGCAAACGAAAAAAACGACCATAAACCAATTAAAACTTGGTCTCGCAGCAGTACAATTATACCGCCTATGGTTGGTTTGACGTTTGAAGTACACAATGGTAACAAGTTTATACCAGTATCAATCGTTGAAGATATGATTGGTCATAAATTGGGTGAATTTGCACCAACGCGTACGTTTAAAGGACACGCAGCAAATAAAAAAGCAGCGGCTGCTAAAAAATAATAATTTCTAGCGGCTAGCTGGAATATAAAGAATAGGGTAACAGTCATGACAACGACAAGATATGGAATAAAAGATAATCAAGTACGCGCTTTCAACAAGATGATTCGTATCAGTCACCAAAAGTTAAATTTGGTTTGTGATTTGGTACGTGGTTTGCCAGTTGAACGTGCAATTGATGTCTTGAAGTTTTCTAAGAAGCGCGTATCTGGTGAAGTTTTGAAAACTTTATTGTCTGCCATCGCTAATGCGGAACATAATAAAAATTTGCCGGTGGAAAGCTTGTACGTCAAAGAAATTTGGTGTGGTAAAGCGTTGACAATGAAGCGTATATTCCCGGGGCCACGTGGAAGTGCTCGTCCAATTTTAAAACCTTTTTCTAATTTGACAATTGTTTTGGAATCTGGTGCGGCACCTGCAAAGAAAACTGCAAAGGTAACTAAGAAAGATAAAAAAGAAAAGGCAAAATAATTAACTTGGCAAGCGGTATGGAAGGTAACTTCTTGAATAAAGACTTTAAAATGCCTGGTCTTCAAGAACGCTTGCCATAAAACAGTAAGGAAAAAATAAAATGGGACAGAAAGTATCACCAATCTCATTACGTGAGTTCATTAATAAAGTGACGGATTCACGTTGGATCGCGGGTAAAAAAGATTATGCTGCTTTATTAGCAGAAGATATCAAAATCCGTAAATTTATAGAAAAGAAATTAAAAAAGGCTGGTTTAGCGAAAGTTGTAATTGAACGTTTTGCTAAAAAAGTTGTGGTTACAATTCATACATCTCGTCCGGGTATGATTATTGGTAAGAACGGTGCGGATATCGAAGCGTTACGTAATGATATTAAAAAGTTAGTTAAAAACGATCAAGTCGTTGTAAATATTTATGAAGTTCGTCGTCCGGACTTAAATGCACAATTAGTTGCGCAAAGCATTGCGCAGCAAATTGAAGGTCGTGTTTCCTTCAAACGCGCGATGAAGAAAGCGGTTCAGAATGCTGTTAAAGCGGGTGCACAAGGGATTAAAGTTATGTGCTCGGGTCGTCTGAATGGTGCAGAAATTGCTCGTAGTGAACAAATTCGTGAAGGGCGTATACCGCTACATACATTGCGTGCTGATATTGACTATGCGTCAATTCAGGCAAAAACAACTTACGGTGTTATCGGTGTAAAAGTTTGGATTTATACGGGTGACGTTGTAAATAAAGAAAAGCTGGCATCTGAAATGGCTCGCCCAACTGAATATGCCGGTAGCAGCGAAAGAAAGAGCAAATAATTTTTGACGGCATCTATATGGTGTCGGGAAAATCAAAAATTAAACAAAGAAATTAAAAGGTAGTTATTATGTTAATGCCAAATAAAACAAAATTTCGCAAACAGCACAAAGGTCGTATTCACGGCGTTGCTAAAGGTGGCAGTGAATTAGCGTTTGGATCTTTTGGGCTGAAGGCGATGACGCCTGAACGCGTAACTGCGCGTCAGATTGAGGCCGCTCGTCGTGCCATCACGCGTCACATGAGACGTATGGGTAAATTATGGATTCGCGTATTCCCAGACGTTCCTGTTACTAAAAAACCAGCCGAAGTCCGTATGGGTAAAGGTAAAGGTGCAGTTGAATACTGGATTTGTCGTGTTAAACCAGGTCGTATTTTATTTGAACTGGACGGTGTAAAACCAGAAGTTGCATACGAAGCATTTGCTTTGGCGGCGGCGAAACTGCCGGTTAAAACTAAAGTTGTTGAACGTAAGGTCAACTAAATAATAAATTGCATACCGGTTAAACGGGGTAAGGCAAAAGGGTTAAAAAATGGCAGAAAAAAAAGTTGAAAAAGAAGCTTTAACAACAGAAGCCTTGAAAAGCGAATTAGAAAATCTGAAAAAAGAGCAGATGAATCAACGCTTTCAACATTCTGCGGGGCAGATGCAGAAAACACACGTTATGCGTCAGACCCGTCGGGAAATCGCACGCGTAAAAACAAAACTAAACGCTGCGAAAAAGTAAAAAAATTACCGATTTTTGTTGAGATTTCTAAAATTTTAGTTATCATATTGCGAAATCGGGTAAAAATGGTAGGTCGATTTATGCGTTCTTTATATCAGAGCGCGTAAGTTATAAATAAAGTATAAGGGACAAAAGTTATGCCAAGACGTATACTGCAAGGAACAGTCACAAGTACAGCAAATGACAAAACAGTCGTTGTAGAAGTAGAACGCCGTTTCCGTCATCCTTTGTATGGTAAGTTCGTAAAGCAGAATAAAAAATATAAGGCACACGATGAAAATAACGAATTTAAAGTTGGGGACATCGTTGCCATCGAAGAGCATCGTCCGATTTCCAAGACGAAATCTTGGGTTGTAAAGGGGCGCGTTGGCGTTTCTAAGGACGAAACGGTTGAAGTAGCCGAATAAAGTAAAATCACAGAAGGTTCTTTGAGGCGGTTTACGCAGTCGGAACCTATAACAAAGCAGCGGGGGATTGCCTTGTTTGCAGGAAAAAGGTGAAATGTTATGATACAAAACGAAACAGTTATGACAGTTGCCGATAACTCTGGTGCGCGTAAAGCAATGTGCATCAAAGTTCTTGGCGGTTCTCATCGTCGCTATGCGACAGTTGGTGATAAAATCGTTGTCGCCATCAAAGAAGCGATACCTCGTGGTAAAGTTCAAAAAGGTACAGTACAACGTGCAATTATCGTTCGTACTAAATTCCCAGTTAAACGTCCCGATGGTTCTATCATTCGCTTTGATGACAATGCGGTTGTTTTGATAAATAAAAATAATTTTGAACCTATTGGTACACGTATTTTCGGACCGATTGCGCGTGAAGTTCGTCGCAAATATGACGTCCAGAAAATTGTATCTTTGGCACCAGAAGTTATATAATACCGAGCTAAACGTAACAGACAAAAGGTTAATGAAATGAAAATTAAAAAAGGCGACGAAGTCGTAGTTATTTCGGGAAAGTATAAGGGCGTCAAAGGAAAAGTTCTGGAAGCGCGTCCGGCTGAATCCCGCGTAGTGGTTGAAGGTGTCAATCGTCATAAGTGGCACGTAAAACCAACTCAAGAACAACCCGGTCATATTGTTGACCGTGAAGCACCAGTCCACGTTTCTAACGTTGCGTTGGTTGACCCAAAAACAAAAAAAGCAACTCGCGTTGGTTACAAGGTTGAAGGTGATAAGAAAGTTCGCATTGCAAAAAAATCCGGTGCGGAATTATAATTAAAAACTGGCTTCCGCTGTTACGGAGGCAAAACGTTAAGGAATAAAAAATGCAAAGCAGATTGCGTGAAATTTATGAAAAGCAGATTGTTCCTGAATTGATTAAAGAATTTGGGTACAAAAATAAATTAGAAGTTCCAAAACTTACAAAGATAGTTTTGAATATGGGGGTGGGTGAAGCCGTTTCTGATAAAAAGAAATTGGATTCCGCAGTTGCTGATTTGACGGCAATTGCAGCACAGAAACCGGTCGTTACACGTGCAAAAAAGTCTATTGCAACGTATCGTTTGCGTGAAGGTCAGCCGATTGGAACAAAGGTTACTTTACGTGGTAAAAGAATGTATGATTTCTTGGATAAATTAATTGTAATTGCGTTGCCACGCGTTAAAGACTTTCGTGGATTATCAAAGTCTAAATTTGACGGTCGTGGTAACTATGCTTTTGGTATTAAAGAACATTTGATATTCCCAGAAATTTCCGTTGATAAAATTGATGCGATTCGTGGTATGGATATCGTAATCGCAACAACGGCGAAAACAGATGATGAAGCGCGTGCATTGCTGACTAAAATCGGTTTGCCGCTGGTTTTGAAATAATAAAAGGTAATTAAAATGGCGAAATTAGCGTTAATAAATAAACAAAAAAGACGTGAAAAATTAGTTGCGAAATACGCATCAAAGCGTGCCGCAATTAAAGAAAAAATGTCTGTTAATGCGAAACCTGAAGAACGTTTCGAGTCTATGAAAAAAGCTGCGAAATTACCACGTAATGCAAATCCTACTCGGTTACATAATCGCTGTTCTGTCACAGGGCGTGCCCGCGGTTATTCTCGTATGTTCGGTTTGTGCCGTCAGCAGTTACGTACGATGGCGTCAGAAGGTAAACTTCCAGGCGTTCGTAAGTCAAGCTGGTAAAGATAAATTTATTAAACCCCAGTTGTGGACAATGCAGCTGGTATTCAGTAGAAAAAGCTACTGAAGTAACAAGGAGTAAAAAAGATGTCACTATCACACCCAATCGGAGATATGCTGACCCGTATTCGTAACGGTCAGAATGCCGGTAAAGAATTTGTAACTGTCCCAAACAGCAAACTGCGTGCAGCAGTATTGTCTGTATTAAAGGACGAAGGTTTCATTACTGATTTCCGCAAAGAACAAATTGACGAACATCGTGCTAATTTGGTAATTGAGTTAAAATATGTTGGCGGAAACGGTGCAATCCAAGATGTAACGGTCGTTTCAAAACCAGGGCGCCGCGTATATTCAGGTAGCGCAAAAATGCCGAGAGTTTTAAACGGTTTAGGTATCGCAATTGTTTCTACACCAAACGGTGTTATGACCGACCATAAGGCTCGCGTGATGAATGTCGGTGGGGAAGTATTGTGTAAGGTTATCTAATTATAGTGAGGATTGAATTATGTCTCGTGCAGGAAAACATCCAGTTAAATTAAAAGAAGGCGTATCTGCGGCAATTGCTGACGGCGTCTTGACTGTTAAGGGTCCAAAAGGCGAAAAGAAAGTCCCAATGGATACAAAACATTCCGGTTTGGTAGAAGTACTTATCGAAGCTGATCAAGTAGTTGTTACACCTAAAGACGCGGAAGATAAAACTTCTCGTGCTATGTGGGGGACTATGACACGCAACATTCGTGCTGCTGTTGAAGGGGTAACAGACGGTTTCCATAAAGAAATGTATATGAACGGCGTCGGTTATAAAGCTTCTGTTAACGGAAAAAATTTGGTTTTGGTAGCAGGGTATTCTCATGACGTAATCATGGAAATCCCAGCAGGGTTGAGCGTTCAGGTTACAAGCCCTACGGAATTTACAATCAGTGGTATTGATAAAGAATTGGTCGGGCAGTTTGCTGATAAAGTTCATAAAGTTCGTAAAGCTGACCCATATAAAGGTAAGGGAATCTTCTATAAAGGTGAAAGAATTCGCCGTAAGGAAGGTAAAAAGAAATAATAAGTAAAAAAGTGCCTCCGCTGTTACGGAGGTCGGAAAAAAGGGAAAAAAATGTTAAAACATTTGTCTACAGAAGAAAGACGCACGTTATCAAATCGTAGCGCTTTGAAAAGAAAGAACCCAGGCAAAATACGTCTGTCGGTTTTTCGTTCCGGTCGTCATATTGAAATCCAGGCTATTGATGATACCAAAGGTCATACAGTTTGTGCTGCGTCATCAAAAGAAAAAGATTTTAAAGGTAAGGGCTGGAATGTTACCGGGGCTGAACTAGTTGGTAAGACGTTTGCAGAACGCGCGGTTAAAGCTAAAATTGCTGACAATTGTTATTTTGACCGTGGCGGTTATCGCTATCATGGTCGTGTAAAGGCTCTGTGCGAGGCTATCCGCGCAGGTGGGGTTAGAATTTAATCAGGTTTTTCTGAATATACGGAGTTTATAAATGGCACGTTTTGATGATAAAAAATTACAGACGGATAACTTGGTAGACAAATTGGTTTCTATCAACCGCGTTTCTAAAACTGTAAAAGGTGGGCGTAATATGTCTTTCTCGGCCTTGGTTGTGGTCGGTGATAAGGCTGGACGCGTTGGTTTCGGTAAAGGTAAAGCTTTGGAAGTACAAAGTGCTGTACAGAAAGCAACAAAGGCTGCAAAGGCAAAGATGGTTCGCGTACCACTGAAAGAAGGACGTACTTTACATCATGATACTTCTGCTAAATATGGTGCAAGTAAGTTAGTCGTTCGTAGCGCGGTTCCTGGTACAGGTATAATTGCAGGTGGTGCTTTACGTGCGGTATTTGAATGCTTAGGCGTTCAAGACGTCGTTGTTAAGTCACAAGGTTCAAATAACCCAAATAATATGATCCGTGCGGTATTTTTAGCCTTTGCTAAGATGAATTCACCGAAGACAGTCGCGGCTCGTCGTGGTAAAACTGTTGCAGAAATAATTGCTGGGCGTGACGGTAAAAAAATTGAACATAACGAACCTGCAGAAGAAAAATAATTTTGGACTTACGCCAGAAAAAACGGAGAAAGTATCATGGCAAAAATAGTTGTTAAACAATATAGAAGTGTTATCGGTCGTCCAGAAGCTCAACGTAAAGTTGTTGCTGCTTTGGGTTTAGGACGCATCGGTAAGACTAAAGAATTAGAAGATACACCGGCCGTTCGTGGTATGGTGGCAAAGGTTTCTCATTTAGTTGAAATCGTTGAAAAATAAATTTGTTAAACCGAGTACACTTATCTTTTGTGTGCGTATAGAACTATGATATAATTATGGTTCGCAGGAAAAAGGAAAATAAAATGAAACTTAATGCTTTGATGGATAATTATGGTGCTCGCGCAAATGCTAAACGCGTGGGGCGCGGTATCGGAAGCGGTATGGGTAAAACCTCTGGTCGTGGTAATAAAGGACAAAAGTCTCGTAGTGGTTCTCGTAAGCAAGCAACGTTCCAAGGCGGTCAGATGCCGATATTGCGTCGTTTTCCAAAATTTGGCTTTAATAATCCTTTTGCAAAGGAATATGTTACAATAAATCTTGGTGACATTGAAAAATTTATCGCTTCTGGTAAAATTGACGTAAAATCACCAATTACAATTGATTCTTTGTTAAATGCTAAAATCATCAACCGTAAAAAAGATGGTTTGAAAGTTTTGGCAAAAGGTGAAATAAAATCATCTGTAAACGTTATTGCAGAAAAGTGGTCAAAGGCTGCTGAAGAAGCAATTGTTAAAGCAGGTGGTTCAATTAAAAATAAATAACTCTATTTGCATCCGGTTTTGCCGGATGCAAGACTAATTAAAAGTTCGTTCATATGAAATTTTTGAGAGAATTTTTTGGAAGCATGTCCGATTTACAAAAGCGTATATTATTTACTATTTGTGCGCTGATTGTATATCGAATCGGTTCTTTTATTCCACTGCCTGGGGTAAATGCATCAGCAGTTTTGCATCTTTTTACAGGTGAAGGCAGCGGTATGATGGGGATGTTTGATATGTTTGCCGGTGGCTCTTTGTCGCGTATGTCTGTGTTAGCGTTGAATATTTTCCCATATATTTCTGCTTCCATAGTTTTACAGTTGTTAACTGCGACAAGTAAGTCATTAAACGAACTTCGCAAAGAAGGGGAATCAGGACGCATAAAGATAAATCAGTATACTCGCTATCTGGCCGTTTTCTTAGCGGTGGTACAAGGATGGGCCGTTGTTCGTGGTTTGGAATCTATGGCGCCTGTAAACGGGGTTTCTGCTGTTGTTAACCCTGGTTTTGCGTTTGAATTGACTGCGATCATAGCTTTGGTTGGTGGTACGGTTTTTGTTATGTGGTTGGCTGAACAGATTACCGCACGTGGTATTGGGCAAGGTGCTTCTTTACTTATCTTTGCCGGAATTATCGCAGGGGTACCAAGTGGGGTCGCGCAGTTGTTCTCATTAGGTTCGGTCGGACAGATTTCACCTGCAATGATTGCTTTAATAGTGGCTTTTGTTGTAGGTATTATCGCTTTAATCGCATTCTTTGAACAGGCACAGCGTCGTATCCAGATTTTATATCCTCGGCAAGTTATGGCAAATGGTGTCATGAATACAAATGCTTCGTACTTACCGATAAAAGTAAATATGTCTGGGGTTATGGGACCTGTTTTTGCGGCAAGTATAATGATGTTGCCTGCGTTCGTTCAAAGATTTGTACAAAGTGAAAATCCAGTTGTTCAATCAGTTATGGGTTTCTTTACTTATGGTACTTGGTCATATATCATTACATATACAATATTAATTGCATTCTTTGCGTATTTCCAAACGGCGGTTATATTTAATTCGGAAGAAACTTCGACGAATTTGAAAAATGCTGGTGGTTATATACCAGGTGTTCGACCAGGTGAACAGACTATGCATTTCCTAGACGGGGTTGTTTCTCGTACAACGGCGATAGGTGTTTTATACCTTATAGTTGTTTGTGTTGTTCCCATCATATTAAATTCTCATATGGGAATGCCACTGACAATCGGTGGAACAAGTGTATTAATCGTTGCTGGGGTGGTTCTGGATACTATGAATCAGGTTCAGTCATATTTGGTGGCGAAACAATACAGAAGTGTTATTAAAAAAGCACAGAAAAAGGGTCGTTTCCGTTAAAGATTTTTTTCGTGAGACGAAACAAAAATTTGACTTTTGCGGCATTTTTTATAAAATTATGCAGCAAAATAAGATACGCATCTGAATCGGTTATTTGAAACAGAAGCGTTTGTACCGGTCGCGAATATTCGTAGACCAAAGTAAATAAAAAGGAAAATGAAAAATGGCACGTATAGCAGGTGTTAACATTCCTACGGAAAAACGCATTGAAATCGCGTTGCAATATATTCATGGTATTGGGCCAGCAAAAGCGGCTCAGATTTGCCAAGCTTTGAAGTTGAAAGACGGTTTGCGCGCGAAAGATTTGACGGACGAGGATGTTATTAAAATTTCAAAGTATATCGAACAAAATTTTAAAGTTGAAGGTGACGTTCGTCGTGAAGTTGCAATGAATATAAAACGTTTGCAAGATTTAAAGACCTATCGCGGTATTCGTCATCGTAACCGTTTACCAGTTCGCGGTCAGCGTACGCAGACTAATGCTCGTACCCGTAAGGGAAAGCGCGTTGTTGTTGCGGGATCCGCAGTTAAGGGTAAATAATTTAACAAAGGTAGAGATTAACACTATAGTTAATTGAGGACATCTAAAAAGGTAAATATAATGGCAGTTACAAAAGCTAAAAAGAAAGTCGTAAAAAAAGTATCACATGGCATAGCACACGTGGTCGCGACAAATAACAATACACTTATAACAATTACAGATCAGTCAGGGGCTGTTTTAACATGGGCAACCGCTGGTGCAAATAATTTTAAAGGCGCAAAAAAATCTACTCCTTATGCGGCGACGGTCGTTGCCGACGCGGTTGGTAAGAAAGTTGCTGAAATGGGTATGAAAACAGTTGACGTTTTAATGCGTGGTATTGGTCAGGGTCGTGAATCTGCTGTCCGCGGTTTGGCAAATGCTGGTTTGATCGTTCAATCTATTACAGATACGACTCGCATTCCTCATAACGGCTGCCGCCCTAAAAAAGTACGTCGTATTTAAAGAAAATTAAAAATCTGCCGAATACGGCAGATTTTTTTGTTAATAAAAAACGCCATAATGGCGTTTTTCGTATTTCATTTTATCGGGCACATGTCCCACAGTGTGGGTTATGCGCATCGATAAAACGACGAGTTGTATATGTGCCAGCCGGTTTATAAGAGATGACAGGTTGGTACAATTGATAGTGGTCAATAACTTCTGTATATGTTTTTACGCGAACTGGTGCCAACTTTTTAGGCGTTGTTTTTGTACAATTACATTTACGTGCAACATCTAATGAAGTAGCATGACGACATGGATTAGGTTTTGGTGCCGGTTTCGGCGCAGGTTCTTTTACCTGAAGAATATAAACGTCGTCATAATATTTTACTGTATCAACAGAAATTTTTTCACAAGTTTTAACGGTTTCCTTTTCAACATAACCGTCAGCATAAGCGTTTAAACATACGCTAATTGCGCTGGCAAATAATCCTATTAAAAACACCTTTTTCATATAAGTCCCTTTTTAATATTATATTTATACACTAGTACAATATTTGTTAGTTGTCAATATTTTTAAAGGGATAATATATTTTATTGTGAAGTGGTCAGAAAGTCTAATAATTGTTTGACTTTTGGGGTTTTGTGTTATAAAATGCGCGAGCACGTTAGAAAAGATTCTGGCGTTGCCGCATTGGCGAAAATGATAAACTAAGCCTAATGGAGGATTTTATGATTGAAAAAAACTGGGTTACTTTGATTAAACCCAAAAAAC
>CASEJM010000021.1 GCA_949288265.1 uncultured Pseudomonadota bacterium
AAGGAATGTAGGACGAAGATAGATTTAACAGGAGCAAGTTATGGAATTTTCAGTATTTCGTCAGGTTTTAATTCGTGCGCTGGGACATATGCAGTCAATCGTGGAAAAGCGTGCAACCTTGCCGATATTGGTAAACGTTAAAATAGAGGTTGCCGATGATTTAATCCTTTCCGCGACTAATGTGGACTTGGAATTGGTAGAGCATGTTGCTGCTGATATAACATTGGGGGGAAAGACAACGGTTCCTGTTCAGATGTTGTATGATATTGTTCGTAAATTACCAGATGACGCAGAAATATCTTTTAAGCAATCAGGTGATCAGTTAGTTGTGTCTAGCGGACGTGCTGTATTTCGTTTACCGACATTGCCTGCAGAAAATTTCCCGGCCATGGCAGGTAGTAATTTGACCACAAAATTTCAGATGACCACAGGTGATTTGGCTCATCTTATAAATCAAACAAAATTTGCGATTCCAACAGATGACGTTCGTTATCACTTGGGGGGAATTTATTTCCATATTGCTGATGAGGGTAAAGAAAAAATGTTAACGGCGGTTGCCACTGATGCACAGCGTATGGCTTTGTGTGCAATGCCGGCACCAGTTGGTAGCACTGAAATGCCTTCGGTTATTTTACCAAGACGCGTTATCGGTGAATTATCTAAGTTATTAGAAGACGCAACAGTGGATGACGTTACAGTTGAGTTGTCTGATACCAAGGCGCGTTTCACTGTTGGGGCGGCAACTTTGACCAGTAAATTGGTTGATGCGCAATATCCAAATTATCGCGTTGTTATACCGAAGGGTAATGATAAAATTGCCATTCTTGATAGAAAATCATTTTTAAATGCTGTTGATTTAGTATCAGTTGCAAGTGTTGATAAAACTAAATCAGTGCAGTTGACATTTTCTATGAATAAATTAGTTGTAAATGCTTCTAGTCCTGATGCGGGTACGGCAACGCAGGAGTTGGATGTCGAATATAACGGTGATAGTGCTTTTACGGTTGTGTTTAATGTGAAGTTCTTGATGGATGTCGCAGGACAGGTTGAAGGTGAAAAGTTCCAGATGGAAATGCAGGATCCTTTGTCTCCAACGATAATCAAATCGACAGATAAAAATACAGACGCTTTGTTTGTTTTAATGCCGATGAGAATGTGATAAATAGAAAGGTCCCGAAAAGGGGCTTTTTTATTGCTTTACTTTTTTCTAAGTTTATGTAAAATTATTACTGTCGCGGTGGGTTACTGCGATGGGGCTTGATAACCTCTCTTACGCGTCGGAATAGATACTTATGGGCGCGGTGCGCTTTTTTTATTGCGACGATAAATATACTCCTGGCTTTTTTGGGTCAGGAGGGTGGCTGAATATTAAAATAGGTCACGCAATTCGTAAGATTGTTATCAACCTCCTGACCACCATATTTTGGTGGTTTTTGTTTAACAAAAACAAACAGGGGTTTGATAAATGAAAAATTTCAATACTATTATTGGTTTTATTAGTCTAATTTTTTTAACTTTAATTACGACCCCATCTTATGCATACATTGATGTTGTTTGTAATTGTAAAGCTGAGGGTTTACAATATTCGCACTTGATAGGACGTCCAATGTGTGATTATCAAACTACAGAATATTGCATTGTGTCTCAAACTTCTGACACACTAACATACCGGGTGCCAACTACTAACCAAGTCCCCGCTTGTCAATTTTGTGGATGCTATGACTATACAAGCGATTGGACTTATTCAAGCACCAGCAGCGGTGTATTAATTCGAGAAAGTATAACAATGCGAGATTCTAGCACATACAGATGCGACTATGTTTTTAACAAACCCGAAGGTGCTTGTAGCAGTGGCTATTATGGACTCTCTGAACCGGACCCCAATATATATGAATGTCAAGAATGCCCGTGGTTATACGATGATAAAGGTGGTATGGCACACGGTTTAACCGAATATGCGAATAAAGATGCGGATATAACAGACTGTTATATTCAAGAATCTGATTTAAGGGGAATGTATTTTGAAGATGAGACAGGATATTATCTTTTAGAAGGTGGTAATTGCTATTATTCTAAGTAATTTTGACAAAAAATCCCGTATCGCGGGATTTTTAGTTATTCCTAATAAAAATAATTTGAATCGTAAACTCAAGTATCTGTACTAGCTGTTCCGCCAGTTCAACCAGCAGGAATAAAACATTTAGTTATTCCACATGTACGCCATAACTAGTTCTATTCTCTGGACGTTTCTAATAAGCACCGTCTAACTTATAATAAGTGCTAGAGCAATTACAAAATTCTCAAGAACAAAAACATATTTCATTCGGTTTTTCATCATTATAAGTCTCTGTTGCCATCGTATCTAAGTTGATGTACGTAAGAATAAAATAACTATTTTATTGGATTTAAAATTGCAAATTAGATTTTTTGTGATAATATTGCGCCGCAAAACAAAGGATTAGTTATATGTCTTTAGAAGAAATTATACCTGGAAAAGAACCTCCAAAGAAGATGAATGCTATCATCGAGGTCCCAGAAAATGGTCATGTTAAATATGAAATAAATAAAGAAACGGGCTTGCTGCGCGTTGATAGAATTTTACATACACCTATGGCTTATCCAGCGAATTATGGATATTTCCCGGGAACTCTTGGTGATGACGGTGACCCGTTGGATTGTGTCGTTGTATGTAATGCGCCTTTGCGCCCAGGTGTTTTAATTGAAGTTCGTCCAATTGGAGCGCTGTTGATGGAAGATCAAGCCGGTGGCGATGAAAAAATTATTTGTGTGCCTCGTGATAACATTGACCCGTTCTATACGAAGACAGAGTATATAGAGCAGTTGCCAGAAATATTGCGTTCTAAAATTGAATATTTCTTTCAACATTATAAAGACTTGCAACCAAACTCTTGGTCGAAAGTTAAAGGTTGGGCAGATCGTGCGGCGGCAGATAAGTTGATTCTGGAAAGCATTGATCGTTATTGGGCACATAAGCGTGCGGCGCAATAAATGCTTGCGCTTAGAGAAGTGTAAACTTATAATAACTCAGAAAAATAAGAGGTATTGTTATGGCTTCATATATTGCAAATGATATGCGTGTAGGTTGGGTCATTTCTCATAACGGTAAACGTTATTCTGTTATGTCAATAACGAAAGTTAAACCTGGTAAAGGTGGTGCGTTCGTTCAGGCAGATTTACGAGACATTGATTCGGGTAATAAAGGTAACGATCGTTGGCGTGCAGAAGATAAAGTTGAAAAGTTGATGGTTGAAGATTTTGATTGTCAGTTTTTGTATTCAGATGGTACAGATGCATATTTTATGAATTTGTCTAATTATGAACAGTTTACTATGCCAGTTGAAACTATGGGTGATCAGATGAAATTTTTGGCACCTGAAATGAATGTAAAAGCAAATTTTGTTGAAGGTAATCCGGTATCCGTGTCGTTGCCAAAGACGGTTGTCGCGATCGTAGAAGAAACAGAACCCGCGTTAAAAGGTCAAACAGTTTCAAGCAGTGGTGGTAAACCGGCCATTTTAGATAACGGCGTTCGTGTTCAGGTTCCTTTGTTTATAGAACAAGGTGAAAAAATTGTTGTTAATACGGAAACTTTAGAATATGTAGAACGTGCAAAATAAAAAGAAATCGGCGAAAAAAATTCGCCGATTTCTTTTTACAGTTTGTTTTCGGAATTCATAATATTTTTTATTTCATCGATACAATTATTATAAATGTTTTTTTGACCAGCGCTTAAGTAATCCCTTGGATTAAAAATTTCTGGTTCTTCGGCAAGTATCTTTCGTACGCCAGCTGTAAACGCTAAACGCGAATCGCTATCTACGTTAATTTTACAAATGTTTTTTTCAACAGCGCGTTTTAATTGAGATGTTGCGATACCCATGGCATTTTTCATTTTGCCGCCAAATTCATTTATTGTTTTTATAAAGTGTTGAGGTATGCTTGAAGCACCATGTAAAACCAATGGAAAATCGGGCAATTGTTTAGCAACTGCGTCCAAAATGTCGAAACGTAATTCTTCGTTTTCAGACTTACGCTTATATGCACCATGACTTGTTCCTATTGCGATTGCTAAAGAATCAATATTTGTTTTATTTACAAAATTTACTACATCATCTGGATTCGTGTAACTTGATTTTTCTGCTTTGGTATTTTCATCTTCTATGCCAGATAATACACCAAGCTCTGCTTCAACAGATACGTCATATTGGTGGGCATAGTCTGCAACTTGCTTTGCCAATGCTGCGTTTGTATCAAATGGAAGTTTGGAACCGTCTATCATAACGCTTGAAAAGCCAAGTTTTATTGCTTTAACGCATGATTCAAAGGAAGAACCGTGATCAAGATGTAATGCAACAGAATCAGAATCTTTCAAATTTAATCCCCAAATCATACCGCGTAATAAGTCTTCGCCCATATATTTTAATGCGGATTCTGATACCGCCAAAATAACTGGACTGTGCGTATCGTGGGCGGCATTTATTATTGCCGCTAATGTTTCCATGTTATAGAAATTAAATGCGGGTACGGCATAGTGGTGCGATAAAGCGTCTGTAAACATTTTCTTTGTATTAACTAACCCGAAATCTTTATAATCCATATTGTTTTTCCTTTCTATTGCTTGTATGAAAATTATAGCATAATCTGTTGTAGGTTGTTTAAAATTTTTGTTAGGAATATTTTATATACTTGACAAAGATTGTATTTTAGTCTATATTATGTGTAAATAAACAATCGATACAAAGGTATTGGGTAAGTTTATATGATTCAAAAAGAGCCTTTTATATATTTTAGTTTGGGTGGGGCGCCTGATTGGCCGCCATGCGATTATGTGTCGGGCATGGGGGATAATGGTGAGAATGATTTTTTACCTGAATCTTTAAACTCTGTAAATGCTTTTGTGTTAAGCAACGGATAAAAGTCCAGATTTTTTCTGGGCTTTTTTGCTTTTTTAGGAAAAAAGTCTTTAAAAAAGCAACTAAAAAGGGGGCAGAAATGCAATTTAAGAAAATTTTACCATATAAACTAAAAAGATTGGTTCCGATGCTTGGTTTGGCAGGTGCAAGTTTATTTATGACCGGATGTGAAAAAGAAGAACCAATATATTCTGTAGAGCTTGATTTTAGTAAAGACGACTATTCTAACTTGATATACGAATATCTCAGCAATATAGGTGTAAGTAATGCTGTTAAGGTATATCAAGAAGACCCATATATAGATGTCATCTATTTGGTGCCTGATGGCGATTGGTCAAATTTTAAAGAAAATGATATTGCGAATTTTCGTCAGAAAGTTTTAGATCGCGTTTTTGATTATTCTTCAAAAGTAAGGGGAAAAGGTAATTTAAATTTCTATCCTGGGGCGGCATCAAAGATACCAGAAGATAGTTTGTGGTATGTGTCAAAGGGTTGGACAATAAATAAACAAAAACAGCGTTAATAGATAGGGAGA
>CASEJM010000022.1 GCA_949288265.1 uncultured Pseudomonadota bacterium
GGATGGGGAGGGATTCGAACCCCCGGTGGAGTTGCCCCCACAACGGTTTTCAAGACCGCCGCATTCGACCGCTCTGCCACCCATCCTTAAACTTTTTACCCCGATTATTTTATATTATTTTTTTCTAATTGCAATACCAAATATTACCATACCTGCCAAGAACATTAACCCTGATAACAACTGTCCCATCGTCAATCCCCAACTGGTCAGAAATCCAATCTGCACATCAGGCGCACGAAACTGTTCACAGAAAATTCTAAACAATGCGTACAGCATTCCTAATATTCCACCCAATGCACCAGGATATTTACGAAATTTTGTAAATTTATACAAGCAATACATTATTATAAACAGCGCAATACCTTCTAAAGACGCTTCATATAAAGGGCTTGGGTGACGCGGCAATTCAGAATGTCCCGCAAAAACAACACCCCATGGGACATCAGTAACACGCCCCATGACTTCCATATTTATAAAATTGGCAATTCTACCGAAAAATAAACCAATCGGTGCAACGACTGCCATTATGTCTAATAATTTAAACGCATTCTCATACACACGCCCCGTTAATGCGCCCTGCTTTTTTTGCGTCCATGCAAATATGAACGTTGCTATAATGACACCAATCAAGCCACCGTGAAAACTCATTCCGCCATGCCATACTGCAAAAATTTCCAACGGATGCGATAAAAAGAAAGGCAAATTATAAAACAGGACATAACCAAAACGACCACCTAAAATAACACCTAATATCAAGGCCGTCAATAAATCATCCAGCTGCTTTTTACTTAATTTTATCTGGGCGTCTTTGGTCTTCGTAAAATGCCGCAACATGAAATATCCAATAACAAAAGCCGCGACGTAAGCCAGTGCATACCAACGAATATCAAAACCAAACACTGAAAACGCAACCGGAGAAATTGGATTTATAGTTATAGCCATAATAACCCCCATTGATATATCTTGAATTGCGACTTGGATTGTATTATATAATAGGATAACTAACAAGGAGAAAAAAATGGCAGTAAAAAATGTCGCATTTAAAACAAAAGCCCCTACGGCACCGCAACGCGTTAAATCAGGCGGTGGCATAGAGTCTTACTTAAAACGCATATTTGCGTTAATGTTTGGTGCAATAGGTGTAACCGCTTTGGCTTCGTTCGTAACAATGGCTACCCCTTTATGGTCTTTATTATTCACTGAAACGGGTCTATCTGCATTTTACTATATACTACTTTTCGGTGGGCTTGCGTTATCAATCTGGGCTCAGGTTCGCGCGTTCAGTTTTAAACCGTCAGTAGGCATTCTATTATTGATGCTTTACGCAGTTATGATGGGGCTTGTTTTAACGCCGCTATTATTAGTTGCCGTTACAGGTAACCCATTTACAATTCTATCCGCATTTGTGATTGCCGCCGTCATGTTTGCCTGTATGGCTTTGTTTGGTTACAAGACAGTTAAAGATTTATCCTTTATGGGGATATTTTTATTCATGGGCATGATCGGTTTAATATTAGTCGGTTTAGCCTCTTTCATATGGCCGGCAATGCTTGGTGGTACTTTTGGGACAATTGTATGCTTTATCGGTGTATTAATCTTCGCGCTATTTACCGCATATGATATGCAAACACTAAAACGCGCTTATGCAGTTCTAGACGACGGAAATCAGAAAAATCAATTAGCAGTATTAGGTGCTTTACATTTATATATTTCATTTGTCGCAATGTTCCAATATCTGTTAAGTTTACTGAATAGAAATTAATAAAAAAACGGAGTAAAAAAATGGCTTACAAAATAGATCCTGCAAAATGTATTGGTTGCCACACATGCATGGGCGCATGCCCAGTAATGGCAATCTCAACGGGTGCTGACGGCAAATGTGTAATAGACCCTGCAAAATGTATATCTTGTGGGACATGCGCAGCGGTTTGCCCTGTTGCGGCGATTGCCCCTGAAGCAAAATAAAAAAGTATGAAAACATATGATGGAGGGGGGGTAAAATCCCCCATTTTTTTTTGTTTTTAAAACAGTTGCAAACCAGTAAATTCTGTATAACAATAAATCGGTAAAAATAGAGGATTAAAATGCCAGCAAAAACAGTAAACGATATTGTCGCATTATGTAAACGTCGCGGTTTCATTTTCACAGGTTCCGAAATATATGGTGGTCTTGGTGGCGCATATGATTACGGTCCATATGGGGTTGAATTAATGAAAAACATCCGTAACGCTTGGTGGAACGCGATGATATACTCTCGTAATGACATTGAAGGACTAGACGCTGCCCTTATCAGCAACAGATTGATGTGGAAGTATTCTGGTCACGAGGGAAGTTTTTCTGACCCGCTGGTAGAATGTAAGAAATGCGGAACACGCATGCGTCAAGACAAAATGAAAGACCCCACGAAGTGTGATAATTGCGGCAGCACAGATATTACAGAACCACGCGCATATCAGCTAATGATGGGGTTGTCTATTGGTGCGACTTCTGATGGTGCCATAAACGCCTATCTTCGTCCAGAGACGGCAACAACAACTTACGTTAATTTCAAAAACGTTATGGACGCTTGCCCGCACAAATTACCGTTTGGTATCGCCCAAATTGGTAAGGCTTTCCGTAATGAAATTTCCCCGCGTGGTTTCGTCTTTCGTATGAGAGAATTTGAACAAGCAGAAATGCAATATTTTATAAATCCATCAGAAGATGAAAAATACTTTGAAATGTGGAAGCAAGTACGTATGGCATGGTGGATTGACACTTTAGGCATACCCGCTGAAAAATTACGCTTTACCCCGCATGAAAAGTTGGCCCACTATGCCAAAGCGGCCGGTGATATAGAGTACGAATTCCCAGACGGTTTTGATGAAGTAGAAGGTATTCATAATCGCCAAGATTTTGATTTAGGTTCTCATACTAAATCTCAAAAAGAGTTTAAAATTCAAGCCAAAGTACTAGAAAACAAAGATAGTACGGTAAAATTAGCATATAGTGATCCTCAAACAGGCGAAAGTTTCATACCTTTCGTAATCGAAACTGCCATGGGGGTAAATCGTGCAATGCTAGCGGTTATGTTAGACGCATATACCGAAGAAGAGTTACCAGATGGTAAATCTCGCATAGTGTTAAAGCTAAAACCTGCGCTGGCACCTGTAAAAGCAGCTGTTATACCTTTGGCTCGTAACGTTCCGGAATTAGTAACAATGGCGAATGGTATTGAAAACGACTTACGTAAATTAAACATCGGACGTATAGAATTAGAAAATTCTGGTAACATCGGAAAAAATTACCGCCGTCATGATGAAATAGGTACCCCCGTATGTATAACCGTTGATCATCAATCGCTAGAAGATAATACGGTTACTTTACGTTATAGGGATTCTATGAAACAGGAACGCGTTAAAATCTCTGATGTGCCACAAAAAGTCATGGAAATAATAATTAAAAATGAAAAATAAAAAAAAAAAGCGCCTTTTAATGGCGCTTTTTATTCTGTTATTTGTACCATATTCGGTATCACAACAGTATCATTATATTCACTTAAATACCTAGTTCCCGTTGCGCAATAAACCTTGGTCAAAGAATCTTCATATTCACGTACGGCGGCCACCCAACGATTTTGAATATCTAATTGTGCACCTTGATAACCTGACAAGCCCCCCAAAGCGCCGCCTACCCCTGCACTAATCAAAGTTGTTTTCAAACGTGCTTTGTTTCCAAAGTCAATTAAACTTCCATCTTCTGCATCAACAATCATTGGATAAAAGTTTTGTATATCAACTTCTGTACTTTTCGGTAAAACGTATGCTGTTCCGCTGGTCGTACGTCCGTAAACGGTTTTTCCGTCACCGTTATTTTTCTTCCATTCACGCCAATCAGATTGTTTTACTCCGAATGCTTTATCTTGCATTTCGATCATCGCAGGAATTTGACGCTCAATCGTGCCAGCTTCTGATATTTTTGCAAAAACACCTTTATCAAGATCGATGTCGCCATTTG
The DNA here is from genome assembly GCA_949288265.1 of uncultured Pseudomonadota bacterium. Lineage (GTDB taxonomy): Bacteria > Pseudomonadota > Alphaproteobacteria > Rs-D84 > Rs-D84 > Enterousia. The sequence goes on from CASEJM010000022.1 coordinate 3,997, forward strand.
TACTTTGCTCGCTGGCCGGCACCATACTAATTTTACCTTCTTTAACGACCATAAAATATTGATTTGAAGAATCAGAACGTATCGCTTCAAACTGCTGTTCAGTAATACTATCTATATCTATGTCTTTTTTCGAATACGCATCAAGTTTAATAGAAACCAAAGTTTCTTCTACACAATTATTCAGCTCATTATCACACACATAAGTTTCATGATTATCTATATTATAAAATCCTACTTTATCTCCCAAAGGTTTCGTTGTTGCCAAGGCCCCCCACAAACAACTTGTCTCCCTAGTTTTCCCGTCACCATCCGGTAAAGAACAATCTTCTATACGTAAAACAGATTTACCAGTACCAGCCATGTTACCAATCAACCCTGCTGCTACTGCATTAACGCTTGTAGATAAAATCACATCCCCTGCAACTTTACCTGCATATGCGTTACCTGCACCAACTGCACCGCCCCCCAACGCACCGATGACGGTACTTTTTATTTTACTATCACTTGTTCCCAATAACCCATCTTTACCCGGATCGTTTGAACCTGCCATATTACCACCGATTCCACCTATTATTGCGGCAGCTGCGATTTTTAAACCGGCATTCTTTTTCTGTTCTTGATTCATCTGCTTTACAACGTCATCCATAGTTGGCGCAGCATCTGATGGGAAAGTAAACTTTTCAACAGCACCTACTATCATCGTAGATTCTGGGAAAGATTCTATGTTACATTTTATAGTATCCCCTGCCGCCAATTTAGCACGAGCTAGAACCAAATCAGAACCATCTAACCCTGCCTGATAACCGCGCAACTCAACGACTGCCACGCAAGTATCACCACCACCTGTTCCCGATCCTATTGTCGGGCTATCCCATTCAAACTCTCCGTTTGGATAAATCATTGAACATTGTTCTAATTGATTATATGCAACAGGGCTATTCGTTGTATCATTGATAATTTGCTGCATCAAATTTTCATCCGCAACACGAACTGGTAAATTATTTTCTGTGTCCGTAGAAGGCGTCGTCACAAGAGTTTCTGTCGTAGTAACCACAGGGTTACGTAACGCATTAATCTGTTTATAACTTTCGGCATAATTATTACGTGAATTATTACCAATACGAACTGCGGCATCCGCATAAACAGGTATAATACCCGCCAAGACCGCAAATAAAGAATAATGAATAATTACCCGCTTTGCTTTCATTGATTTCCGTCCCGATTTAACGCAAAAACCGCGCAATATAAAACATACTAGAACTGTAATCTTAATCTTGCACCAATATCTATGGTACCTAACCTACCGCTTTCATACCAATTAGTATAATGGTAAGTACTATCGTAATCCGCTGGATATTCATTACCGGCACCGTCACCCAACCATTCAGTCTGCGATAATATTATACTTCCAGAAGTTCTTACCTGACCCAAGTTCGTATATCTTACAAAGAAATCTATCTTTATTCCGCCATCCATTTCAGTGGTAAGCCCACCTTCAACCATAAACGCCAACTGTTCTGATGTTCCACCGTTATGATATGCATAAACGTCGGAAATTCCTGTCAAATCACCCGGACCTGCAACGCTTGGTTCCATTTCTGAATAAAAAGTCCCATCATACACAACATAATCCGCAATTGTATTTAACGAAATACCGGCACCAACACCAACATAAGGGCGCAACATTCCGCCGGCCAAATAACCAGTATATGCATCAATATTGTAATAAAGATTCAACATTGTAACGTTTGATGTAATTGCACCACCATCAACAACAGCGTCAACATAACCGCCAATTCCGTCGGATGATTTAACCATACTTGGGTATGCAATTCCAGAATAACGCAAATAAGAAAAATCTATACGTAAATCATTATTAATTGAAGCCCCAACAGATATTTGTAAAGGAATTACAGTATCCGTATCAAAATCAGCTTCTTGGAAAGCACCGGGTACAAACTGCCCTTTTTCTTCGTTCATATAGTCAGACAACATAGAACCTCTAACACTTGCGGAATAACCGACGGACAACCCCACATACAGCCCACTGTCTGCCAACCTATCAAAGTCAGATGGTTGATAATATTGGCGTCCTGCCGCGGTAGTAGTGGTTGCGACCACATTTGACCCCACGCGCGGTAAAGCACCCGTAATTCTTGTCGTATTTGCCACATTGGGATTCGACGTCTGCACTATTGTGCCATTGGTTGTTGGTAATAAGACGACTTGCCCTGCGGCATTAGTACCTTGGTAACCATTATATAACGGATAAATGGCGGCACCAAAACCGTCAGAGGCACCAAATAAAATCCCCGTCAACGCCACAAAAAAGCCGACTTTTTTCATTCTCTTTCCATTTTCCTTTGGCATTATTATACCACAAAAAAGACTTTTATAAAAGCATTTAGTAAATTTCCCGTAATAAAAATTTACCCCGCCTTTAGCGGGGTAATTGTCCAATATATGTTAATTTTACTTTTTCTTTTAGAACTGTAAGTTCAAACGAACCCCAACCTCTGCTTTTACATCAGAACCATTCTGAGAATTCGCGTGTGCTGTATCAAATGTGTATTCACCATACAACGCAACCTGAACTGTATCTGTTAACTGATTTGCAACAGCTAAAGATAAGATGTATTCATCAAAACCATCATTCATGTCAGACAACTGAGATATTAATGCACCTGCAAATTGCTGACCAGCAGGATTTGTAACACCTGTTGACAAGCTTTTTACACCGTTATCAGCATGATGATTATATTTGAAACCACCACCGAACGACCAGCGGTCATCCAACTGATAAAATGCATTCAAACCAAAATTGATTTCTGTTGTAGATTTCAAATCAACAGAAATTTCGTCTGGTATTCCCAATATTGAAACAGGAACTAAACCAACATCTGTAACAGGTGCATACAAGCCGGAAACGTCGATAACGTTATTGTTGTTTCCAAACGTTTTCAATACTTCAAAAAATGCGCTAGTCGTCAATTTGCTCCATGTTTTACCAAAGCGAACACCAACATCCGCACCCCAACGACCATTAGAATAATTGTCGTATTTAAAGCCCTTATCTAAAGTATAAGAACCACGCATTTTGTTTACGCCACCCAAGTGAGCATCTGCGTAGATATCCAATACGATATTATCTGCTGTTTCAATTGGACGCCAAATCAAGCCCAAACGACCATGATTTAAACCCTTGCGGTCAATATCATCCGCCTGAGTATATGCAAAGGAACCACGTAAAGCAATGCTGTCTGTGATACCAATGCCCAATTCTTCACTTACACGCCAAATAGGAAATTCTGTTGCCCCAGCGTGACCTTTCAATTTATTTGCATCTGTGTCATCTGTAACTTTGTACATAACACCTGCACCCGTTTTTGAATAAAATTCACCAGCAGTTGGTAAATATAACGGATTTTCTAAATTAGCCGCCATTGCAGGTGTCGCCAAAACTGACGCCGCAACTGCTAATTTTAAACTTTTTTTCATCATTTACTCCTTGTTTTTCGATGAAATATGCCATAGCCCCCATTATTGGCAAGACCAGGGTTTATATCCATACCACCCATTATTGGCAATAGTATGTTGTTCTGATATAAACGAATTAAGGATGCTACATTATATGAATAAAGTCAAAATAATTTTAACTTTGATAAAACTTGAAAAGTGTACTTTAAAACCTATAATAATATAAGTAATAAACCTTTTTAACCTAAGGAGGCGTATATGAATAACGCTTTTGAAAAAAACATGCGCATAATCGCAGGCGAAGAACCGCAGAAAATGCAAGGCAAACAACTTTCTGACGCCGACAAAAAAAAGATATCTGAAGAGTACTTTAAATTATTCTTTAATTTGACTTATATAAATTGGTTGCGTGGCAAGACACTTGGTGAATCTTGGTACCTTGCTTTGCAGCAAATAGAACAATTTGTTAACAGTAAAAACGCAAAAAACCCTGCTGCGTTATATATGCGTCAGGTTTTCGCCGCACATAAAGCAAAGTGGTCACAAATAATGATGACAAACAAGCATCGTGAAGACATATTGCAAACGACGCCCGAACAAAAACAAAAATGGAATCAGCAAACAGCACAAAACGTAAGTGCATCTATGAACTATTTGAACGCTGCTTTAAAAACCTATGAATTGCCGGAACAAAAAGCAGAAAAAGCACAAGCCCAGCAGAACTCTATGAAACTTGCGGCACAAAAAATGCAAATGCTGATTATGTTACGAATGAAGCAAAATCAACGTGGCATGGTTGCATAAATAAAAATCCCCGAATTGGGGATTTTTTATTTGTGCTTATACGCCAAAACATACGGTGTAAATTTATCTGAACATTCTGTTTTTATCCATGCATGCGGAATTATTAAACTATTATGTTGCCCCGCAGACATCTTTGGTAACACATCACCGTTTTTGGCGTTTATTATCTGCGGTAATACAACTGTCACCCCTTTTTCTATTTCAGGCAGAACAAAAGTTATTTCATCCCCTGCCCGAATTTCATTTCTTAATTCCAACGTAATTTTTTCGTCATCGACCGCCGTTATAACACCTGCGGCATGCCAATCCGAAGAAGAACGAGTCGTTTCATAGTTATGCGCGTCTGGCCCCAAAGTACCATCAAAAAATGCCGTGGTATAACCGCGCGTTTCCAAACGATTTAATTCATCCATAAATGGCGTCGGGTCAAAGTTATTCGGGTCGCTTGCATACGCATCCAGTGCACCACGGTATGCATGAACCACGCTACCCACATAATATTCACTGCGATTACGACCTTCTATCTTCAAAGAATCTGGCTTTGATTCTATAACCTCACGCAAACGCGGCATAAGACATAAATCTTTCGAGTTCATAATATATGCGCCACGTTCATCTTCTTCAATGGGCATTTCAACGCCCGATTCACATTCACGCAAAATTACATCATACTTCCAGCGACACAATTGGGCGCACGCCCCGCGATTAGCCGGTCTTCCTGTGATAAAATTAGAAAGTAAACACCGACCAGAATAACTCATACACATTGCACCATGCACAAAAATTTCTAAACCTATATCGGGGCACTTTTCTCGAATTATCTTAAATTCATCATGGGAAACCTCGCGCGCCAGTACGCATAACCTAGCCCCAGCCCGCTGCCAGAATTTTACGGATTCTGCCGAACAAATATTTGCCTGAGTTGATATATGTATCGGCATATCAGGATGATTATTACGAACCCACAACACAACCCCAGGATCAGATACAATCAACGCATCTGGTTTTAAATATTCAATAACTTTACTAACGCGATCCATATTTGCGAAATCTCGCTCATGCGCAAACAGGTTAAACGCCAAATATACTTTTTTACCAGCAGCATGCGCTAAATCAATTCCCTGCTTTACTTCTTCGGTAGTAATTTTTGCGCGTGCACGCATTGAAAAACCCGGTAATCCGGCATAAATAGCATCTGCACCATACAATATGGCGGTTTTAAATGCGTCCAACGTTCCTGCGGGCGCCAATAATTCTGGTAATTTCTTCATAGTAAGTATATTTTTTACTGTTATTTAAATAATGCAAGCATTTTATGAATTTTTAGACTTGAAATTATTAAACAGACAATGTATAGTAAAGCACATTGCCAGTTTAGCTCAGCTGGTAGAGCATCTGATTTGTAATCAGAGGGTCGTTGGTTCAAGTCCGACA
>CASEJM010000023.1 GCA_949288265.1 uncultured Pseudomonadota bacterium
CATACCAAACATCGCGTCACAAAAACGCTGACTTTGTAACAGAATGACGACCAATATTTCATACAATGAAACAATTGTTAAACATATCTTTGATTTTAAAAACATTGTTTTCTCCTTTCTGTTCAATTAATCCTTCTGCCCAGGTATAAATCTTATACCAAGCAATACAGACCAATCATTTCTATGCCAATTACCCCCAAGTCTTTTACCTAGCCTGGTCCACACACCTGTGGTTCTATTTAACATCGTACCAACTTCCCCTTCAACAAGGTATTCTACACGCCCATCTTCGTTATTTATCCAAACTTGCGGGTCAAGTGCCGCCCACCAACCTTTATTAGATAAATAACCCATCAGCATACGCACCTGCGTTTGATTAATATCTTGGTACTTATCTTTATCAAGATTATAAAGAGATATAAATTGCTTACCTACCAATGCAGTAAAGAAATTTGCACTGAAAGCATAAACATATGCCAACGTAGGATCAAATGTATATTGTCGCGTTCCAAGCGTGTCCGAAGTTGCCGTGGGTAATACAAATTCTGTCGCCCCAATTATAACATTTCTGCCATACCTGTATTGCGCCCGCCCACGAACTCTTAAATCACCGATACCGGCGTCTGAAATACCAAAACCTGAAAAATGACTTAACGGTAATTCAAAATTTATACCGAAAGCTTTATAAAGCTCTTTATCAAATTTTAAACCTAAAGTTGTAATGGAAGGTTTACCTTCTACGTCCATAACGTTCAAACTTGGTAATAATTCCATTTTTGTAACATTATCTGCCGGGTTAACGCCTTTAATTGCACTGCCTGCCGCAAAAGAAGAAAAAGGAACTATTAAAGCCGTTCCTAAAGCAAATATCGTTTTTTTCATGATTTAACGCTCCTACAAAACCATTCTTTACGAAATTCGCAGAAAAGTCAGCAGGAACAAAAACCCGTTGCATTTGCAACGGATTTAAAACTTAAAATCATTAACTCTAATCCGACGTAACCGGTGCATCCTCACTGCCATATTCTGGGTCAGCAACAGGTACCGTTTCTTCATCAACCTCTACTTCATCTATTACTGTATCAGCCGCCCTTTCTTCTTCGGCACGCGCAGCATTTTCTATCTGTAACAATTGTTTTTCAAGCGCGGAACGTTCTGACGATTTATAACCAGTTTCCGAGCTTTCAGATACATCATCGGCATTCTCTGCTTTACCAGAATCCAATATGGCAGGATTTATAAGATTATTAAATATTTCCTGAGAAGCTTGACTTCCTGTCATATCTCTGGCCAATAGCTTACTTCCAGGTCCTGGGAAGAACCACTCATCTAACTTAACAGCGGTTAATTGCATAATAGGACGAGTACGTGCATTCTCTACCCATGGTGCCGGGCGCGGTGCATCAGAATAATACCATAACGCAGCCCAATATACTAACCCCATAACAACGATACCACGAATTATACCAAATATTATACCCAACGTACGATCTGTCACTTTCATTATGCTATTCTGAATCTTCTCACGTAAACGTTGGTTAAAGAAACCGATAAGCATCAATATTACAAAGAATACAATGAAATATGATGCAACCAAAGTGCCAACCGTTGACGCGGATAAATCAAACCAACCTTGAAGTAACTTATCCAACATAGGTGAAATAAAACGAGCGGCAAACGCGGCAATAACCCAAGACAAAGTAGCAACTGTTTCAAAAATACCACCCCTTATGCTTGCCCATACTGTTGACGCGACTATAACGCCAACATAAATATAATCCAAAACAGTTAAATCAAACATCAGACAATCCCAATAACTTGTTTAACACTTAAAAAGACATTATTTTTTCTTTTTTTCTTTTCTTACAAGGACAAAACCTAACGCCGCAACTAGAACTACTAACAGAATATAGAAATATGCAGACGAAGCTTCGTTATTTTTTTTTTCTTCTGCCATCTTTTTAGCAGCCGCTTCTATGGCAGCATTATATTCTGTAACAGCTTTCTGTCGATCTGCGTGCTTAGCACGAAAATCATCTGGATTTGCTTCCAATTCTTTCTTATTTTCAGCAGCAACTTTTTTATCCGCATCAGACAAATCAACCTCTACCGCGTCACGTAGTTCTTTTTCCATAAAATCAGCATAACCCTGGAAGCATTTATCACCAACGACAATTACAGGGACGCCACCGCTTTCATATTCACACTTTTTTAACGTTTCTTTAAATGCCTGTAAATTAGGTTCTTCCGTAACGTTTATTTGAACAACGCGTAAGTTAGGGTATTCATAAATCATTTTATTTACAAAAAAATCACGCGCATGATGACAATGCGGGCAATATGGTGAATAATACAACGTAACATCTGCTGCAGATGCCACCCCAAAAAATAGCAATCCCGTCAAAGCTGAAATGATTGATAGTTTTTTCATAAATTCTCCTTTATCTTGATTTCGATTATAAAAATCTGATTGCGATGGTGCAAGCCATTTTTAATGATTGACCAAGAAAAAAATTCTATTGTTTTTCATACATTCATGTGCAAAATTCTTCATAGAACAACTTAACATAGGATTTAAAATGTTTTCACTTAGTCAATTTCCATTACAGTTCCAAGAAAAAGCCCTAAGTCCATATATGTCAGAACAGACTTTACAATATCATCATGGAAAGCATCTGGCAACTTATATAAAAAACTTAAACGATTTAATTATAGGTACAGAATACGAATCAATGCCGTTACACGAGATAATAAAAAAAGCAATTCTTAAACCAGAAGATAAAAAAATTTTCAACAATGCGGCCCAAGTTTTTAATCATGACTTCTTCTTCAAGTGCCTTAAACCAAATGGGGGCGGCAAAACCTTAGAAGAAATAACCGCACATTTCAAAAGCGAAGAAAAATTTATTACGGAATTTAAAAATGCGGCTACAAGCCTTTTTGGCAGTGGTTGGGTTTGGTTAGTAAAAGATGGTAACAATATAAAAATTATACAAATGGCAAACGCGGATACCCCAATAGCTTATAATCTTATTCCGATTATGACAATTGATGTATGGGAACATGCCTATTATTTAGATTATCAAAATCGTCGTGCAGATTTTGTAGACGCTTTTTTAAATCATACGGTTAATTGGGACTTTGTGAAAGAAAATTTAAATTAATAAAACGGGATTTTCCCGTTTTATTTTATATACCTATCATAAATAACAGGTGTTTTATTTATAGTATAAATTCTATTATCTTCATCACGGTTATACCAAATATATAAAATATTTACCACGTCATTATATACCCAAGGATTAGCATAACTGATAACTTGACGTTGCGAATTATATGGAAATACCGTATGAAACGTATTATCAAAAACTTTAGAATAGTTATCTTTAAAAGTCTGACTTGCAATTACGTTCATAATTAATACTCCTTTGGGGGCGATATGATCTTTAACGCGTTGCATAAATTCAGCGGTAATAAAACCCTCTGGAACTTGGTAAGAATTAGAATACACGTCTACTAAAATAACATCGTATTTTTCTTTACTATTCTTTAAATACTGACTTGCATCTTGAACGATGAACTTTTTATTTTTTGTCAAAGGTTCATTTAAAAAATACTTTTCTGATATTTCCTGTAAAGTATGCTCTATATCCACGAAAATATATTCATTATAAGTGTCTTTTAAACCCGCCGTAAAACCACCAGCACCCAAAACAAGAATTTTATATTTTTTATCATGTGGTAAATTGTATAAAAAATGTTTATTTAAGTAATCTATATATTCCGCCCCAGAAGATGTTTTAAAGTTATACATAGACATTGGTAAACCATTCATATATAAAACGCGCATATCATCATATTGTGAAACAGAAATCGTTGAATTTGCGTTATTTACCAATATACCAAACCGATCATATTGAACTTTATCACTGTTAATATAAAAAGTCGGAATTAAAACGATGGCACACAATAAAACCCCCCACCATTTTGGTCGCGTTACGATTGCGGCGAAAGAAGCCAAAGTAACAATAAGAATTACAGTATGATTTACCCCTATGAACGGCATTAGAATTAACGTTGTCAACAACGAACCTAATACAGACCCTATCGTATCCCACGCCATAATATTACCGGTATAATTCGTATTATATTTATGTAACATTCTTGATAATAGCGTGGTATTAAAACCGAACAGAAACGGTCCAATTGATAAAAGCACGAAAGAAAATATGAAGGTCTGTATAACGCTTGACACGATACCCCATTGATATAAACGAACAAAATATTCTGCTACCAGCGGAAAACTAGACGCCAAAAACGCAAACAAAGCAATTATTACGAAACTAATACCAAGTATATTTCTTATATTTCTAGTATGTATTTTTTCAGATGAACCTAAAAAATACCCAAGCGACATAAAACCCAAAAAAATTCCCATTATAATACTTGTTATAACTGCACTTGAACCTACCCAGAAAGATAATTGTCGCAATACAACCAACTCAAAAGACAAACTTACATAGCCGTTTAAGAATATTAAAAATATCAACCATATACGTAGTTTACGCGACATATAACTCTCCCTTATTTGTCGCAAATGCTAATAAAAAATGAAATTTGATTCAAGTATGAAAAAATGAAGTTAACGCGTATGAAGAAAACGAACATCATCAAATTCTGGGTACCGCCCAAACATAGCTGCCGCAAACGGACACATGGTAATAATTTTACATTTCTTTTGTCGCGCAAAATCTGCTGCGCATCTAACAAGGTTTAAACCGACTTGCCCGTTTCTATATTGTTCAGAAACCCCAGTATGATCGATTATTATTTTATTACCACCGATGCGAACGAATGTTATTTCTCCTATATGCTGCCCATCATAATTTGCGTAAAAACCCTGACCGTCTGGAAAAATGTCATAAGTAATTTCTTTGTCCGCCATGTTTTAAACCCCTCGATTAAAATTATAGCACGAGGGGTTTATAGTTATAAATCGGATTGTTATCCGAAGCTTTTATACGATAGCATCATAATTTTTACGTATAATCTTTCCACTGCGACGTAAAGCAGAGCTTTCTTTCGTTGAAAGTTTTGGTTTCAAAGTCGCAGTAACTCCACCTGCTCCAACGACACGTGGTAAAGACATCGCAATCATGTCGTTACCCGTACCAGATACACAGCTGACGGTTAAAATTCTATGTTCGTCGTTTATTATACACCGCAACAAATCCGCCGCTGCTGCCCCGATACCATCCCACGTTGCCCCACGCCCACGAATGATTTCATAGGCTGCATTACGAACCCGATGAGAAATGGTATTACGCGTAGTTTCCGGTAAAGATATTTTCATCTGCCTACAAAAATCGTCTAATGTTAAAGCCCCTACTGTTGCACCGGTCCAATCTACCACGCTACTGTCACCGTGTTCACCTACTACATATGCACTGATTGATTGCGTAGAAACCCCCAACTGACGAGATAATATAGTAAGTAATCTTGCAGTATCTAACATAGTTCCCGTACCTATTACACGCGCCGGTGGTAATTTAGATAGCTTAGTTGCCAACATAACCATAACATCTAACGGATTCGTCAACATTATTATTTTTACGTTTTTTACGTCAACGTTTGCCATTACTCGTGGAATAATATCTTTTATTACCTCAGAATTTTTATTTAAAAGATCCATTCGCGTTTCACCGGGTTTCTGATTTGCACCAGCCGCAATAATTACGATGTCACTTCCCCTAATTCCCCTATAACTATTTACAGCCGTAATTTTAACGTCAAACCCAAAACTTGCCGCATGTCCTAAGTCTTCGGCTGCAGCACGTGCCCGAACACCGTCTTTATCAAACAAAACGATTTCGTGAACGAAACCCGTATTTTTTACAGCAGTAGCCACTGCTGAACCAACCGTTCCAACACCTATAATCGCAATTTTCATATTTTTATCCTTTTCTTCCGATATATTATATCATAAAAAAACGCCCATACGGGCGTTTTTTTAATCAGAACATTTTATATTTTTTAATTTCATATATTTATCAGAAATCTCTTTATATAAAGTCTCTGCAATCTGTTTTCTATTCATACCATCTAAATTTGGCGAAGGTAAAACAGTCAATTCTACCATGAAACCACCCAGCATCATTATATGAAACACTTGCCCAAACGCACTTCGTTCACGCGAACACAAAGGTCCCATATCTTGCTTTTCATTAGAAAAATATCCGAAATGCTCTGCTAAATCTTCATCACTAATTACCCCACCATCACGATAACGGTAATTCATAACCATCGGTTGTACCAATACATCAGAGTTTTCTACAAAATTAAATAAAGTACTTTTAAATTGCTTTACATAAGAACCATTTGTAGTTGTTCCCTCTGGAAACAAAAACATGGGGTAAGAAACTTTTGATACGGTTTCTTGAACCTGCTTTAATGCTTCTATTGCATGCGAAGGTCTGCGATCAATAAAAATCACGCCAAATTTACGTGAAACCCAACCTACCAGTGGCCAAGACTCCATTTCTTTCTTTGCGATGAAACTTCCACCAAACGCAACAGGGAAAGTCGCAATTTCAAAAATAGAAATATGGTTTGATATCACCAATAAAGGCCTATGCGAAGAAAGCTTTCCATGTACGCGAATTTTTATTCCGGCCAGAACTAATAATATTCGCATAAATATACCCATATACCAAACGGATGCTTTACCACGCGGTAATAAAAATATTATCGGCAACTGTATAACAACCATTACCCAGAATGTCGCAAACTTTATGGCGGCACCAATAGTATTAAATACGTTCTGTCGTCTAACCTGCCCCATTATTCCTGTTCCCCATCATCTTCTCTAGAATCATCAATATATTCTGCGTCTACAGCATCTTCACGTAATAAGAATTCAAAAAACGAACGAAGCATTTTAAAAGATCCCGTTACTGGTAACAACATTATTTTACCAACGGTTTTCAAAGCCCCTTCTTTTTCTTCTAAATCCTCCAGCGCATTTTCGCGTCCAAGAAAGTGTTTCTGATATGCTGCATCAATATTCTTTGTCTGCATCATTACAAATACGTCATAAGAATTAAATAATTTATCAATAAAAACGCCTTTACCAAAAGTTGCCCCCAAACGCAAATACCCTTTTATCAAAGGCGTCATTTGCCGACGAGCATCCGCTTCATCAACAAATTCGCGCGGTAATATATTCATACGTGATAATTTTGGATTTACGCCTTCGGCAAAATTTTCCGACAATACAGTCGCACGCAACCTTAACGGTGATAAATGATTATAATATAAATATGAAATCGCCTGAGCAGACTCTACAGATTTAGTACCAACCCAAGATGCCACACCAAATAATACCCCAACCTTACGACGAACAACATATTCACCTAAACCTGCCCACAACATTCTCATTACCAAAGCATTTTCACGATAGGATTTATCAACGCAAGCGCGAGACATTTCAACAATATTACCATTATATTTTTTTATCTTTGATATGTTGAACTCTGTCTCTGTATAAAACCCACCCATTTTTTCGGCGGCATTACGATCAATTATACGATAAGTACCAACGATTTTACCGTTATGAAAAACAGCTAGATATTCAGCATATCTATCAAAAGAATCATACTCTTCACGCAGATTTCTTTGTTCTTCAGTTGCAGACGCACCTTCTTCTTCAACGAATACTTCGTAACGTAATTTCCGTACTTGACGGCGCTCTTCTTTATTACGCGTAAGACGAACTTCGTAATCACGGACTTTAATTGCCATAAAATATATCCTTTATAAATATAATATATGTGAAGAATATCAAAGAAGCCCGCTATTTTCAATTATTTTATTGTTTTAATTCGTCGGCTAAGGTTGCAACGGCAATTGCATACCAGTTAGAGCTGTTCCATTTCTTTATACGATAAAAATTAGGATATGTTAGATATGCATAAATAACAGGTTGTGGGGCAATGTCTGTGTCTATTGCGTTTGGATCTGATGCCACGGCAGTTCCAGCATTTACTGCCGCCGCCGCTGCCGCGATTGCAGCAGCTCGCTGTTCTTGTATCAAAGCAACGTCGGCGACCAAACCTGCTGTCATATCAGCAATTGGGATAGGCGTTCCATCTTGGTTCATAACCCCCATATATGCCCACTCTATTAATGGTTTCCTTGTCTTTCCGTCTAATAAAGATATATCAAAATTTACAGGTAATATAACACGCCGAACTATTTTTTCATTCGAATTCCAACCCATTTTATATAAATAATTACCCGCACTGAACATAGCATCACCAACGCTATGAATAATGTCTATTTTACCGTCTCCGTTACCATCTGCGCCATATTGTTGCAAAGTTGTCGGTATAAACTGAAAATGCCCCATAGCACCAGCCCAGCTACCACGAATATCATTTATATCTAAACCATTATCATCAGCAATTTTCATCAATGCTAATAATTGATTACCAAAGAAAGTCTCTCGACGCCCCTCGTAAATTAAAGTCAGAAAAGCATCTGTTAATTTATGGGCCGCACGATATTCACCATAGTTCGTTTCCAACCCCCAAAAGGCCAAAATTACATGCGGCTGTACCCCATACTTTTGTTCTACACGGGATAAAAGAGTCGGATACGTAGCACGCATTTCTAAACCTTTACTGACACGACGTGGGTTCACCGTGCGTTCTAAATATTCATCCAAAGTTAATTTAAACTCTGCCTGATTCCTGTCACTTTTAACAATAGAAGGAATAAATGCTGGATATTTTAAAGCAGCATCTATTGTTTCCTTAGATATATTCTGAGCCACAGCACGCGTACGAACGTTATCTAAAACCTGGTACCAACGTTCAACATCAAACGCACCAGATTCCGCCCACACTTTAAAAGGCAACAAAAAAATCATCGCCGCACCAATCAGGCGCGCGATAAAACCACGCTTCTTCATGACACGCACCCCTTAAAACGAGTATTTTAAACCAATATGCAAACCAAAAGACTGCCAGGTTGCATGATCCAGCTGGTCATTTACATATACCGTTTGCGCCGGAATTGTTTCTAAAATTGGCAAACCGTTATCATCCAAAATATAATAACCGTTCTCGTCTAATAACCAACTGGTATATTCTGCCAGATATAATTCCCCACCGATGTTACCAACATAGAATAAATCTGTATCAACTTTTATAGCAAGCTGCATACGATCAGATATTCTATAATTATACTCCATTTCTGCAGCATAAGAATAAGAATCATTACTACCTTCATCAATAAAGCTAGGATTCTGCTGCCAATCAGTACGATTTGGCCACGTACCCTCAGAAGAATACTTTGGTAAACCAACCTGAAAATAAAAGCGCAATTTATCCGCCAAAGTCATCTGTTTTTCAATTTCTAAACCAACATAAAAACCAGACCAAGTCGTATTATAAATATGCGTTGTTCCTTCTACTATAACCGGTCCGTCACCACCAATGATAACGCATTCGCCAGAATCAACCCCCCATGGAACGTAACCCATGTCAGGGTTATAATCACCCGTTACAAGACTGGTTCCCAAACCATATATACCACCAGAGTTAGTCGTCTGGACTAATTTAATATCTTCAGGCGACATACAAACCTGATACCAATCATCTGGTGCCTCTATATTTATAGGAACAGAATAATAATTTCCTTCAAGATCACCGTAAACATAATCACCGTTACTTGTCATCAAAGGTAAGAATATACCAGGATTAGGGTAATAATGATCAGACATTTCCAAATTATGGTTAAATATCTCATACCCAAAAGAAGGCGATAACTTCCAACCATTTATATCCCATACATGGTGAGCACCGATACCTATTTTAAAATGATTTGTTCGACCTGTTTGATCACCAACAGAAATCGTAAATATCCCCTCATATGGTTTTGCAGCATCATACGGCTCTAAGTCGTAATCCATAGACATACCACCATGCGACATGAAACCCATACTGTATTCACCGTAAGCAAACATATCAAAATTGCGTACGCTGAAATTATGCTGTAACCCCACGCCGATTTCATTAAATACCATATCGTCCCACTCAAGGACGGAATTTACACCGGTTTTAAACTCAAAATCTGCGAAACGACGCGCATATGTAACGTATACATTAGTTTTATCTTCTTCTGGGATAGAAATACCGTTTACGGTCATTGCGCCCTTATTCGTATTTACTACTGGGCGAGGAACCTGATAAGAATATGTTTGACTATTAACAATTTGTTTATTCCCAGATTGCCCAACGTATTTAGTATAACCCTGACTGGCATACTGACCATACGCAGACTGATTTGCGTTCATATACGAATTATTTTGATAATATGAAGGCACCCCTTCGTTTGACGAAAACGCCGCAAAGGGAACCAGAATTCCGCATAAAAATGATAACCTTCCTGTATTCATACCTACATTGTTAAACATATTGTAACATAAAAATTATTTCTATGAAAAGTACTTTTTTACACAAACAATCAAATACTGGATTTCCAAAGTATTTCATATAAAATGTTTAATATGTTGCAAGCTCATAATATTTATATTCACGTTCCATACTGTATGTCAAAATGTAATTATTGCGCCTTCTTTTCGCGTGCTTGCGCCACCCCTGATTGGAAAGAATACGAAAATAACATTATCGCAGAAATAAAATATTGGGGTGAAAAACTAGGACAAATTTCTATACCTACAATATTTTTTGGCGGTGGTACACCATCACTTATGCCGATAGAAACTATTTCTAAAATACTTTCTGGAATAAATCTTGCATTTAAAATTAATGAAAACTGTGAAATAACTTTAGAATCTAACCCAGGAACAATTGATAAAGAAAAACTTTCTAGTTTTATAAGTACTGGGATAAATCGATTATCAATTGGTATTCAATCATTAAACGATGATAAATTAAAATTTCTTGGGCGACGACACGACGTAAAGACGGCTTTAAACCTTTTAGAAAACGCAAAAAAATTTGATTTAAACGTTTCTGCAGATTTTATCTATGGGTTACCTGAAGAAAAAGTAAAAGATATAATTAATTTATGTAAAGATATAAATCAACTTGGTTTACAGCACTGTTCTATGTACGAACTAACCATAGAACCCGATACGCCTTTTGGTAAAATGAACTTACAAATGCCCAGCAACGAAGAAATGGCAGATATGTATTCCGCAATAAATAACACTTTAAAATTACCAAGATATGAAGTATCAAATTATGCATATCCCGGCAAAGAATGTAATCACAACAAAAACATATGGGACGGACAGCCTTACATTGGAATTGGCCAAGGTGCTGCTGGTCGAATATTGATTGACAATCAATGGTATGAACAACTTGGACACAATGAAAAATTTGAAAAACTATCTGATACTACACGTGCCGAAGAACGCATAATAACTGGTCTGCGCCAAGTTCGCGGTGTTTATCTTGACAACAACGTAAAAAAAATAATAAATATGCACTACATAAAATCTAATCCAGATTTGTTGCAAATTACTTCTGATAACAGGGTCGCCGCAACAGAAAAAGGGATGTTGATTTTGGACGATTTGGTATTAAATTTAGTGAGGTAATTTAAATGCAACATAAATTTTTAAACTTATTTGGAATAATAGCAGTTATAATTGCAATTATTGCGGCATACTTTATTACAAGTTCAAAGGAGCAAATCATGACAATAGGAATTAAGGCGGAAAATATGGATACTTCTATTCGCCCAGGAGATGACTTTTTTAATTATGCTACATTAGGTTGGCGAAACGCCCATCCAATTCCTGATGATTATACTCGATATGGTGCATTTGAAATTTTACGCGATACGAACTTAGAACGTGTACGCGAAATTGCTGAAACCGACACAGGTAAAATCGGAATTTTATATAAAGTTGCGATGAACGAAAAAAAACTGAATGCAGATAAAACAACGCCGGTTAAACCATATCTAGAAGAAATAGACGCAATAAAATCAAAATCAGAACTACCAAAGTATCTTGGTAAGATGCACCATTTTTCATCTGCATTCTGGTCTGACGGTATCGCATTAGACGAGAAAAACAGCGAATACTACTTATATAACATAGGTCAAGGTGGTCTTGGTTTATCCAGAGATTATTATTTTGATGAGGACGAAAAATCTGTTGAAATAAGAAAAAAGTACCACGAATTTATAGCAAAACAAACAAAAAATTTTGGTCTTTCTATTGACGTAGACAAGTTATATTCATTAGAAGAACGCATGGCAAAATCTTTCTATCCCAAAGAAAAACTACGTGACCCAAATGCAAATTATCATAAAATGACTGTGTCCGAAGTAAAAGAAAAATTTCCAAACTTTGATTGGGACGCATACCTACAAACACGTGGGGCATCAGCTGCAAAAGAAATAAATATAAATCAACCTGAAGCAATTGCAGAATCAATAGCAATCATAAACGACACAGAATTAGATTTAATAAAAGATTATTTAAAATATCGTATAATAAGTTCTGCCGACGCAGTTCTTGACGACGATACATATGAAATATCATTTGATTTTTATAATCGTACCATGGCCGGTCAAAAGGAACAAAAACCACGATGGAAGCGTGCCATTTCATTATTAAACGGTTCTTTAGGAGAAGAAATCGGGCATCTATATGTAAAAAAATATTTTTCTGCTGACGCAAAAAAACGCATGCAACAATTAGTAAAAAATCTACAGCACGCATTGGGTATGCGCATTGAAAATCTGACTTGGATGTCCGAAGAAACAAAAAAACAAGCACTAGAAAAGTTAAATACATTTAAAGCGAAAATTGGCTATCCAGATAAATGGCGCGACTATTCTAAATTAAATATTGATGCCGATTCTTCATTATGGGACAATCTTGTTCAGGTATCTAAATTCGAAGACGATTTTTGGCTAGAAAAAATAGGGCAAAAAAAAGATCCAACTATCTGGTATATGAACGCCCATGAAGTGAACGCATACTATGATCCGTCAACAAACGAGATATGCTTCCCTGCTGGAATTTTACAATATCCATTTTTTGATATGTCGGCAGATGATGCTTTTAATTACGGTGCAATAGGCAGTGTTATAGGTCATGAAATGACCCATGGGTTTGACGATTCTGGTCGCAATTTTGATAAAAATGGAAATTTACGTGACTGGTGGACAGTTGAAGACGCAAAAGAATTTACAGAACGCGCCGACGTTATGAAAAAATTCTTTAATGATATAGAAATTGCCCCAGGTATAAATGCTAATGGTGAATTTACACTAGGTGAAAATTTGGCGGATTATGGTGGAATAACAGTTTCATACACAGCATATAAAAACTTTGCCACCCAAAGCGACATCGTTAACGGGCTGACACCTGATCAAAGATTCTTTATAGCTTACGCCGGTGTCTGGGCGCAAAACATACGCGACGCCGAAACCTTGCGTCTAACAAAGATAGATGAACACTCACTTGGTCAATGGCGCGTAAACGGTATATTACCTCATATTAACGCATGGTATGACGCATTTAACATATCTGAAAAAGACAAATTATATATTGCACCAAAAAACCGTGTAAAAATATGGTAATAAAAAACCGGTTTTTACCGGTTTTTTTACTTTTTAGTGATGTGCCATTAAATGTAGAATTATACTAATAATAAATATAAGAGTTATTACACCTAAAATAACCTTTTGCATAATATGATTATGTTCACCATTACAATGATCGCAATCACAATGGCAATTCCGCATAACTAAAAACCAGGACAAACATAGCATCAAACCAGAAAAAATAAATAACCACGGTTCTAACCAATGAGGAAGGTATTCTATATGTGCAAATTCTGGTGCAAACAAACTTATAACAGATAAAACGATTGGTAAAACGCAACAAAATAAATGCGGTAATATACTTGCAATTATACCTAATTTTATAGCTTTGTTTTTCATAATTAATATCCCTAGAAAATTATGGTATCCCCAACAGGAATCGAACCTGTATCAAAGGTTTAGGAAACCTCTATTCTATCCAGTTGAACTATGGGGACAATGAACTATATTTTATTCACAGATTTTAATATTGCAAGTTGTAATAACGATTTGTATAATACTCGAGCAAAAATAGGAAGGATATAAATGGGAAGCAGATTAATTGGATATGGATCTTACCTACCTGAACGAATTGTGACGAATCAAGACCTTGAAAAAATGGTCGATACTTCTGATGAATGGATTATACAACGTACGGGTATGCGTGAAAGACATTTTGCTCGCGATGACGAAACAGTTGTGGACATGGCCACAATCGCGGCTCAGCGCGCTCTTGATAAGGCAGGAATAACAATAAATGATATTGATATGTTAATTGTATCAACCACCTCACCAGAGCTAGATTTCCCATCTGTTGGCGTTCAAATTCTGGGTAGATTAGGTTCAACAACTAATGCACCAGCATTTGATGTTCGTGGGGCATGCACGGGTTATATATATGCGTTACATTGCGCAAGGGCGTTTTTTGCTGCGGCAATACATAAACGTATCATGATTGTTGGTGCCGAAAAAATGACACGTTTCATTGACTGGAATGATCGTAGCACAGCGGTTTTGTTTGGAGATGGGGCCGGTGCTTTAATTTTTGAACATTCTACATCAAGTTACTCTGGCATAATTGATACCGTTGTAATGTCGGATGGTAAAGAAATGGGGATGCTTTACGGAACACCGGATCATCATATTATGATGAACGGTCCAGAAACCTATAAAAAAGCAGTAACTTTAATGCCAGAAGCAGCAAATTATATAATGGAACATGCCGGAATAACTGCAGATAATGTTGATTGGATTGTTCCCCATCAGGCCAATTTGCGAATAATCCAAAGCGGTGCGGAACGTTTAGGGTTTCCTTTAGAAAAAATTCTTGTAACCGTTGATAAGCACGCAAATACCAGCGGGGCTTCTGGTGTACTTGCATTATCGTATGCATTTGATAATAATATAATAAAGAAAGGACAACTTGTATTGTATCCTGCGTTTGGCAGCGGTCTGACATGGGGTGCAGCATTGATTAGGGTATAAAAGATGGCAACAATAACAAGAAATGATTTTGCAAATAGATTACGCGAACGTTTTGGTCTGACGACTGCGGACGCATTTAAATTGGTGGACATTATATTTGAAGAAATTAGTGAATCGTTAATTCATGGTGAAGAAGTAAAATTTGCTGGTTTCGGAAGTTTTAAAATACTTATGAAACCGCAACGTATGGGACGCAACCCAAAAACTGGCGAACCAGCTGTAATATCTGCACGACGCGTCGCATCATTTCGCCCCAGCAACGAATTTAGAAAACGCGTTGCGAATCAATAAAAAGCCGGCAAATGCCGGCTTTTTTTATTTATTGCGAAACCATATTTATGGTTATAATATGGCTATATAAAGGTTAAAAGGATGGAATATGAAGATATATGAACAAACAGAATTGGACTTCAAAGACGTACTAGTAAAACCAAAACGTTCATTCATTAATTCTCGTTCAGAAGTAGAAATAACACGAGAATATAAATTCAAATGGTGTCCAAGAAAAATTACTGGCACAGGCATAATATCCGCTAACATGGCAACCGTCGGTACTTTCGAAGTCGCAAAACATATGATGAAAAGTAAAATGTTTTGTTGCTTGCATAAACACTATCCAGTTGAAGATTTAATAAAATTTATAACAGAAAACGACTGCAAAGATTATGTGTTTTTATCCATGGGTTTGCGCGAAGAAGATTATGAAAAAATAGAAAAAATTTTAACAGAATATCCCGATAAATGCCGGAACATTTGTATTGACGTTCCAAACGCATACATACCAAGGGTAAAAGATCTAGTAATTAAAATGCGCAGCAAATTTCCTGACATATTGTTAATGGTTGGAAATGCTGTTACCGCAGAACTGGTAGAAGATTTAATTTTATCCGGGGCCGACATTGTAAAATGTGGTATTGGCAGTGGCAGTGCCTGTATTACACGTAGAATAACCGGTGTTGGTCGACCACAATTATCAACGATATTCGAGTGCGCCGACACAGCTCATGGAATTGGCGGTATGATTTGTAGCGATGGCGGCGTTGTACATATCGGCGATATATGCAAAGCATTTGGTGCAGGTGCAGATTTTGTAATGATGGGTGGTTTCTATGCCGGATGTGAAGAAGCTGCGGGGGATATAATAGAAAAAACATACCTGACGGATCAAATAGACCCTGAAACGGAGAAACAAATAACCACCGTAAAGAAATTTAAAATATTTTATGGCATGTCTTCTGAATACGCCCAAGAAAAGCATTACCATGGTATGCCCAAATATCGCGCCAGCGAAGGTCGCGTAGTTGAAGTACCCTTAAAAGGGTCCGTAGATAAAATGAATCAAGATATATTGGGTGGTCTACGATCATATATGACATATATTGGTGCCAGACGATTAAAAGACGTATCTAAATGTACAACATTTTATCGCGTTAATACCCAATTAAATACCGTTTTCGGAGATTAAATACTATTGGATAATCATAACAGCCTTGATGATATGAAGAATGTATCACCAAGGCTTTTTTATTTTGAAAATGATACGCTTATTATTTTTATTTACTTAAATCATTTATAGATTTACTGTAAAAAATTATTTTTTTGCTGTTTTCTTCAAACGTATTTTGTATTTCTTTATATATTTTTAAACGCCGCCATATACCATATACAGGGATACAAGAGAAAGCAAATTCTTTTATATTTTCACGTACTTGTTTATGCCATGCTTTATCAATTAATTCTTTTTTTATCTGCGCCATAGATTTATTTTCCCCATTTTTATCTTTATAAGGAATACTTATGTTCCAATCATAAAAACTATGCCACTTTATCATGCCGTCTTCTTGCAAAGATAATTCGAAGCACAATGTTTTATCTGTTAAACCTTCGCACTGTAAAGACGGATAAAATATTTTATAACCAAACTTATTATTATTTGCCCTGCCAACCCGAATGACAGGATTTTCTTCATGAACCACAATTCTTACACCGTTTGCATAACATACTTGAAAATACGGGTTAAATGCACTTTTAGGTTTAACGTTTAATTTTATACCATGCTTTTTAAAAAATTCGGGTTGTAAAACTTTTTCTTCCGTCATCCCAGCATCTAGCCGACACGACATAATTGCAATCTTGGTTGCATTAAACTTTTTATCCGAAGCAATCATACGAATTACTTCTTTAACGCAATCGACGCTATAAGCAGAATGATATCTATCAACGGACGTACTTAACCTTAGCTCTTTACCCGTCTTTGCCAAAGCATTTTGAATTTCTAATAAATCTGATAAAATTTGATTTCTGTGTTGTCCGAACGCCCATCTACAATTAGTCTGAATACAATAAACATCCGTTTTATCTGCATCCAATGAATTAAAAATCTTTAACATATAATGCGGTTCAACATCATAAATTAAAGACCACTCACCCCCTGTAATATACACAGATTTAAATTTTTTTTGAGCAGAATTTAGATAAAATTTTGCATCTTTAACGGATATATAGTTTAACGGTTGTGATGGGCCACTACACTCAAAGCAATGATGACAATTTTCATTACACCTATTTGTGCACCGAAGCCTTATATCAATCGGAGCATAATCCCATTTTCGCGAGAAATGACGTTTAGAAAAAACATTAACAAAATTGGTGTAAATGCCCTTTAAAAAGGGTACTTTATCATTCTTGTTGTTTCGTTCACTTAAAATGATTACGTCATCTGCCATGCAGAAAAGATATCACACAATATTTTTTTGTCAACTGTAATATTATACAAACTTTTCTGGTACAAGGTTAGTAATTATTTTAAACGCACGGCGAAAAACCGAAGTATCTGGGCTATGCTTATACACACGCGGTTTTTCATCCCCGGGTCGCATTCCTGTCCATACAGGATTTCCATCTTCTAAGGTTACGCGCCAAGATGTTTTTGCATCTTGAATTATCATTTCGCGTAATTTATCTGCAAATTCCTTACTTTCAAAAATTGCGACATTTTCCGTATTAAAATATGCGCTGCGCGGGTCAAGATTAAAACTTCCGATCCATGAAATATCATCATCAAAAACTATTGTTTTACTATGTAAGACGGAAAAGCTGGATTGCTTACGTTCTCTATCGTGTTCTTTTCCGCGCAAATTTTCCGCGGACAGCATAAATTCGTATACATCAGCCCCGGATTCTATTAACTGCTTTCTATATTTTTCCCATTTTGCGTATACAGTCGGTGCATTAGTTGACGCTAATGAATTTGTTACAACTGTCATATGAACACCAGACTTTTCTTCACGCAACATATGATCCAAACCACCCTGCCCCGGTACGAAATATGCGGCGGACATATAAACAGAATCTTTTGTTCTATCCCATAAATGTTGCAAAGCTTGAACGATATCGCCACGATATTGTTCTTTTTCTTCCATCGTCATTTCTATCTTAGACGGTGGATCGGCAAGGAATTTACCGTGTCCCCAACTAAAATCAAAATTCTTATGCTTATATTCAAGCTGAGCCAAAGAAATTATTTTATTATATTCTTTAATTGCTTCTGCGCTTTTCTGTTCTATTTCGTCAAATTTCTTCTCCAGCTTTCTCATAGCGCGTTTTGATTTTGACTTTGGGAAAACGGATGCAGGTATAGCCAAATGATAATTCCAATATTCATCAAAACTAGCCGTTGCATACTTCGTCATATCACCGATAAAAAGAACGTCAGTATCAGAAAAATTTGACGCAGTTTCTGGATAGAAATAATTACTTCCCACATTTCTACCACCCGTTATATATGCAACGTTATCGACGATGAATAACTTATTATGCATACGAGAGTTCAAACGATTAAAATCTAACAAAAATTGAGGATAATATAAAATTCTTGATCGATTAGATACAGGGTTAAAAACCTTAACCTCTATGTTGGGGTGTTGATTTAACAACATTACGTCTACGATATCAGACTTTGTCCCATAATCATCCAATAAAATTCTTACTTTAACCCCACGGTCGGCTGCCCTTTTTAACTCTCCAATTAAAACTTTTGACGAAAAGTCATTACTATAAATGTACGTCTGCAAGTCTATTGTTTTCGTTGCCATACGTGCAAAAGCCGCACGAATTACAAAAGCAGATAAACCATCCTCTATCAATGTTGCACCGCTGATTTCTGGGTCCGCCTGAAGTTCTTTTTCATAACATTTGGCAATCGGCGTTGACATAGGATCATAATTAAAATCTGCAGACGTAACTTTTGGAACATAATTCGCCAATCTTGCATCCGTAGTTGATGTAGGGACTGTTGTACAGCCCATAAAAGGTAAAGTAATAATAAATAAAGATGCCCTTTTCAAAATAGACAATTCTACGCCGCCTTCGTTTTGGAACTTAATATACACCATATATAACCGATAAGTCAAATTCATTAAACAATTTAATAATCCGAAAAAAGACCTATCAAAAACAATATTTTTTATAGAACGAGAGCAAAAAAACGGGTAAAAGCCGATAAAATATTCTATTTTTTGTTTGCGCGATTTTTGGTAATATGATAAAATCATATGTAATAGAAGGGAAGTTTTCGAATGAAAAGATTAATTTTCGTACTTAGTAGTTTACTGGTTTTGCCCGCATTTGCTGAGATTGCGCCAGAATATTATTATGAAGAAATGATGGCTCAGTACGCTAATGAAATGCCGGAAGAGCAATTTGTAGACGAAGAAGTCGAAGTTATTGAAGACGAAGCTGCCCAAGAGGCTGTCGTTCCTGTTACACCGACAGTAGTTAGTCCACGTAATATAACAGGACGTGCAACAACGTCTCGTGCTATCACTTCATCAGCGACTCAAACTGCTCGAAACGTAGCATCTCGCAATGTATCAAACGCCACTACTGCCCGTACAGTAAGTACCCGCACGGCAACAACACCACGTACGAACACGGCTACTTCAACACGTGGTTCAATATCACGTTCTGGAAACTCTTCATCTACTGCAAGAGAAGTGGCAACGACCACAGTATCTAACCGCCCTTCAACTACGGTAAGTTCAACAGGCACAACATCACAACCTGGACTTACAACGCGTAGTTCATCAAACTCTAATACGCCGAATACAGCACGTTCATCAATAATTCAAACGGATACAGTGAATTCACCTCTGTATATAAGTTCTTCTGGACGCGTCAGCGTAAATAATACAGCCAATGTTGCAACCAGAGTACCTACCATTCGCGTTGGTTCTGCATCTACTTTAAGCACAACGACAACGTCAGAAAGCACATCATCTACAACATCTATTGACGAACTTGCACAATTAACGGATTATTGCAAAGCGCAATATGTTGCATGTATGGATAATTTCTGTGACGTTCTTGATGACAATCAGGGTCGTTGCAGTTGTAGTGCTAATTTAGCAGATTATGCCGAAACAGAAGCGGCATTAAAACAGGCAACAGAAAACTTACAAGAAGTTGCTCTTCAAATTCAATACATTGGTTTAACTTCTGAACAGGTTGAATCTTTATTTACCCAGACAGAAGCTGAATTGGAAATGCAAACAACTAAAGATACAAGTCAACTAAAAGATATGCTAGATGAAATCAAAGATATGATTGTTGACGTAAAAACGGGCAGCACATCTTCTAATTCATTAAGCCTTGATCTTTCTGGTCTATTAGAATTTACGATTGATAGTACCGGTTTTGACTTAACATCTTTCTTTGGTATGACTAATAATACAGACAGCATAAGCAATCAACGTGGTGAACAGTTATATAAAACAGCAAGTGCTCGGTGTAAGTCTGCTGTTCTAAACAGCTGTGCAGCGCAAGGGGTAGATATAACGGTAATAACAAATTCTTACGATTTGGAAATCGATAAAGCTTGTATTGCATATGAAAGATCTTTAACAGACTCTAACGACCAAATGACTGCCACCGTTCGTAACGCAAAGAGCGTTTTGCAACGTGCCCGCTTATTGGTTGCACAACAGAAAAACGCATATGACCTTCGTGAATGTATAACAGAACTGGATTCTTGCATGCAAAACGAATTTGTATGTGGTGAAAATTATGAGAACTGTCTTGACCCATCTGGCAAATATATTGTTAATGGCGAAATTGTTGTTGGCAGTAAACCCGGTGCGCCAGGAAATCCAAAATCACCAATATATCAGACATGGTTATACGGCAATGATAACAAATATGCGTGGGCAACAACCGATTCAACTCAAACAGGAACAGTACAACCTGGATCTTTAAGTGAGTATATCACGTTAACTGTAACAACGGATTCAGCAAAAAATTCTTCTCTGAGTATGTCAGAATTCTTGCAGAATAAAATTGGTTACCACGATAATGACAGCGGTAAAAACTACGGTATGTGCATGTCGGTATTAAACAGTTGCCAAGACGTTACTTATAAGGGTACAGGTCAGAATGCAACTTATCAGCCAGTAAATAACGTTATCAAAGAATTTTTGAATCGTACTTTGATACAAATAAAGGCATCTCAGGATTCTATCTTAGCAGATTATGCAGAAAACTGCATAACAGATGTTGCCGCCTGCTTAGCACAGAACAACTACGATGCAGATAAAAACACAAAAGCCGAAGGCAGCAATACAGTCACACTATCAAGCGGTAATAAACTTGCCATAAAAGCTTGTAACTCAATCATTACAACTTGTATGAGTGTAAATGACGTTAATGGGACACCATCTACAGCAAGCCTATCTGCAGATGAATGGATTATCCAAATCATGGAATGATAATTAAATAAAAAAGCCTTATAAAAGGCTTTTTTTATTTATCATTAAAACTTTACGAGATTATCAAATTCGGTCTTACTGCCCGTAAATTATTTAAAGACTTATCTTGAGCTTTTTTAAATGCGTCAGGATTCCAAATTTGAAAGCTATTTCCACGCCCGACAAAAATAGCTTTATCGGTAATACCCGCATGCTTCAACAAATCATCTGGAATAATTATACGTCCCGTCACATCAAACGCCAAAGGACGCGCATCAGCAAACAACATCGCCGACAAATCATCTAATTCACTATCAAAAACACCCATTTTATCGGTTGCAGAAGCCAATTGTTCCATACGGGACATAGATAAACCTTCTATACAGTTATGTGTAAAAGAACGAAATAACACGACCCCTGGGAATTTTTCGGACGCAACAGAAGCCCGGAAAGAAGCGGGTACAGATATACGCCCCTTGGTATCCAAACGATTTTCATAAGATGAGAGAAACAATGACATTTTCG
>CASEJM010000024.1 GCA_949288265.1 uncultured Pseudomonadota bacterium
AATTTCCCAATCATTTGTTATCCTTTTGTCGTAATTTTAATCAAATAAAAGTAAAAGGTCAAATATGAGTGGACATAGTAAATGGCACAATATTCAGCACAAAAAGGGTGCTGTTGATGCGGCGCGCAGTGGTTTGTTCACAAAACTGGCGCGTGAAATAACAATGGCGGCAAAGTTAGGAGATAAAAATCCTGACAATAATCCTCGTTTGCGTTTGGCTGTTTTGAACGCTAGAAAAAACTCTATGCCGAACGATAACATTAAAAGAGCGATTGAAAAAGCTTCTGGAGCGAATACGGAAAATTATGTAGCTGTGCGTTATGAAGGATATGGACCAGGGGCCGTTCCTGTTATAGTTGAAGCTTTGACCGATAATCCAAGGCGTACGGTGCCAGAAATCCGTAATATCTTTGCTAAGAACGGCGGTAATATGGGTGAAGAGGGCAGCGTTGTATTTATGTTTACGCGTGCCGGTCAGATTTTTTATCCTGCATCAATTGGTAAAACTGAAGATGAAATGATGGAAATAATTATGGATGCAAATGCTGATAATTTAGAAACTTCTGAAGAAGGTTTTATCATTACTACGAAACCAGATGATTTTATGACGGTTCAGAAAGTTTTGGCAGATAAACTAGGGGAACCAGAAAACGCAGAGTTGACCTGGATACCCAATATGCCGATGGATTTAGATGATGAAACTTATGCCAAGGTTGAAAAATTGGTCGATGCATTAGATGATAATGATGACGTTCAGAAAGTCTTTACAGCGGCGGCATAATATAGAGTAAAAATAAAAAAAGTGTCGCTTTTGCGACATTTTTTTATTATATTATACGTGTATAAAAAAGAAGGTAAAATGACAAGAATTCTTGGTATTGACCCAGGTTTATTGCATACGGGATGGGCGGTAATTGATGCAAAAGGTGCTGAACGACATTACGTTGCAAGCGGGGTAATTTTACCTAAACAATCTTTGCCTTTATCGGATAGGTTGGTCGAAATTTTTCGTGGTGTTACAGATATTTGCAAAAAATTTTTACCTGATGTATGTAGTATTGAAATTACTTTTGTTAATCAAAACCCGAAAACTACTTTGATCCTTGGGCATGCGCGTGCCGCGGCAATTGTGGCAGTTGCAAATTGTGATGTATCTATTTATGAATACGAACCAAATAAAATAAAAAAAGCTTTAACAGCTGCGGGACATGCAGATAAAGAGCAGGTATATAAAATGGTTAAGATTTTATTGCCTGCAGCAAATCCAAAAACAGCAGATGAAAGTGACGCAATTGCTATTGCTTTAGCTCATGCTAATATGAGCAGATTCAAATTTTAAGTCTTGTTTTTTTATGTTATAATTATATAGAGATATTAAAGGGGAAAATTATGAAAAACGATTTTCAAGAAAAACAAGATATGAAGTTGTTATCAAAGCAAAGGGTTTTATTTCGTGCTTTTATCTTAAATACTATTTTAGTTCTTTTTATATGGCTTTTGACTTTTTTCCCGGAATTACTGTATATAGGCGTTCGGGTAACAGGTGTTTCTGGACCTATGTTTTATGTGTATGCCGTTGGAACACTTGCGCTGTGGGGGTTGGCAGGCGTTGTAATCTTTTTGGTTCCTGCTATGGCTTTATGGTGGGAAAGGAAAATGTTGAAATAAAAAACCGGCTTTTGCCGGTTTTTATTTTCGAAAACTAATCTTTGCAACAGCGTCACGACCGAAATATTTATTTATTTTTTCTTTTATTTCTTCTGTCATGTAACTTAATTGTAACGTAAGAGCAGGATTTGTTGGGCGCAATGTTATGTTAAAGCGACCGTCTTTCATTTTTTTTATTGCAACTATAGTTGCTATACTTGCAATTTCTGCACCCATAATTTTTTCCCAACGCTTAACCAAATCTGCATCGGACGCACGTATACCAAACATTTGCATCAATTCACCCATAGCACTGGCAAGCGTTTGAGGACGTTTTGACCGTTTATCAAAGTTATTTGGTTGGTTTGACATATGTGTATTCTTTTGGCATCAAAATAAACATTTGACCTTGGGCGTGTTGTCCGTGTGCAAATTTATATGCCTCATCTCCTTTCCCAAAGAATATATCCGCACGAACCCAGCCACGTATAGCGCTGCCTGTATCTTGTGCGATCATCAGTCTACTAAATCTGCGACCGTCTGACAAATTAGTATCAACATATACAGGTAAACCCAGTGTGTATATGCTGTCGTCCATTGCAATTGAACGTATTTTTGATAGCGGCGTTCCTAGTTTACCTATTACATCCGGTGGAACCGATTCGTAAAAATATACATATCGTGGATTATTATAAATCACTTCTTTCGCCAAACTTGGATTTTGCTTTAAATACTGCCATACCGCATCCGCAGAATAGCCATTCGGTGGTCGTATTCCCCTAGAGCGTAATTGTTCACCAATAGATTTAAATGGTAAGTCATTTACAGCCGCAAAGTTTAATTTTACCATGGTCCCGTCATCAAGTTGTAGCATCCCGCTGCCTTGAATCTGAATGTTTTGAACATCAACAATATTAGCCCAGTATAACGGTCGACCTATTTGCTGCTCTACAATTTGTTTTTTGGGGACGCCTTTATAGTTACGTCCATCTGTTGGAACGCCCATTAAAGGTTCGTTACATTGGGCAGTTTTGGTCCTACAACCCGGTATAATGGGCGAGTAGTAACCAGTATATAAACCTTTCTTTGAACCATCGTCATTAGTTATCTGGTATGGCTGAAAGTTTGATTCAAACCATGCGCGTATGGTTGCCACATCTGCAGATGCAGAAGGTAGCATTCTACACTTTTCTTGGAACAGTTCACGATCCGGTATTACGCGACCAGTATATTGAATTTTTGCGCGACATGAATTACGAAAAGCTTGTAAAGCATAACGTACGTCGTCATTTTTCCATCCAGGAAGGTCATTATAAGATACCTTTTTTAAGTTTGATGGTATTACAGAATTGTCACCGCGGTGGGTAGGCGTTGATAGGTCGCAAGAAGTTAATGCCATGGCACATAAAATACATGACAAAGTTCGGAATATAATCCGCTTTATAGAACCCAACATTTTTATTATCCCCCCACTTGTAAAAATTATTTATAATGTTATATTATCATAAAATGACGCCTAAAAAAAGGAGTATTAGAAATGGCAAGATTTAACATCATTACACAATTTTTGAAAGATTTCTCTTTTGAAAGCCCAAACGTTCCAGAATTATTCTTTAAAAATGATAACGGACAGGCAAAAATGGAAATCAACATTGATATCCAGATAAAAGGCGCAGAAAATAACTTATTCATGGTAGATTTGATTACAAAAATTCATTCTAAGCTAGAAAACGGAGATAAATCTATATTCTTAATTGAATCAACATATTCTGGTTTGGTTCAGATGGAAGAAGAAAAAGACGAAGAAGTAAAAAAACGTACATTATTGATAAATGTACCTACGCTGCTTTTCCCGGCCGTACGTTCTTTGATTACACGTATGACGGCAGAATCTGGGTTCCCAGCGTTTGTTATGCAACCAGTTGATTTTGAAAAACTATATGAAGACAGACAAAAGCAAACTCAACAAGCCCCGGCAAATAATAAATAATTTTATATATGTAAAAAATCCGCTAACTGCGGATTTTTTTTTATCTTTTTTTATGGTAAAATATGTAAGATATGGCAAAAGATAAATATATTTCTATTAAAAGCGGGGTCAGTGGGTTTTCATTTGCAAACCTTGGGTTGTTTACTGGGTTTGCCGATGGAATTTATAATGCTGTGTATTCGTTGGTACTGATGGAAATCTTTATGAATTCCGCTGTTGTTGGTATTTATGTTGGTATATATGCTGCGTTTTGTATGGTTGTAGGTTTGTTTGCTAATGAGGTTTTACGAAGATTTTCTAAAGTACGTGTTTTCTATTTTTCTATGCTGATGTTGGCAATATGTTATGCAATGATGAGTTTTTCTATAAGACCCAGTACTTTTGTTATATTGGATTATACAACAGGTATTGCAGCAACTTTGGTTGGTGTGCTAATTCCATTGTTTATGTCGGATTTTTCCGGGAATATAGGTATGGCACGCTTAAATTCAAGATATCATTTATGGATGAACGTGGGGGCTTTGTTCGCGCCAATGATAGCTGTGGCTATTGCGGAGCAATTTGATAATAGAGCCGCTTTTTTTGCTTCTGCTCTTATATATTTAGCTGGGTGGATGGCGTTCAAATTGTTTCGCATAATGCAAGAAGATAAAAAAATAAAACCAGTAAACCCACGCAGAACTTTTCGCGTTTTATGGAAAAATACGATCGCTTTTTTTAAGAAACCAGGTATGCCTCGTGCATATGCCGTAAATTTTGGTTATTACGCTTTAAGGGCTATGCGATATTTATATGTGCCAATCGTAGTTATAGAAAATGGTTTTTCAAAAGATACTTTGGGTTGGGTATTAACTTTGGGGATAATACCTTATTTGATATTATCTGAGTTGATGGCAAAACTTGTACGTCAATATGGTAAAAGGAAGTGGTTGTTTATCGGTTTTTCTTCTTTTGCCGTGTTTTCTGCGTTGGCAACATTTGTAACGGGATTCCCATTATTAGCTATTTTTGTGATGTGGCAAATTTCTGGTGCTTTGATGGAATCCGTTCATGATTTGCTTTTCTTTGATGCGGCAAAAAAGACGGAACAAACAAAGTTTTATGGGGTTTTTAGAACCAGTGTCAATTTACCGAACATAATTGCCCCCATATTAGGTGCATTTTGTATAACAACTTTTGGTGGAACGTCCGCAGTATGGGTTGTAACCGCTTTAATTGGTGGTATTTCCGCATTATTAGCTGTTGCAAAAAAGTAATTTTTGTCGTACGTCGATGAAACTTAATTTTCGTTGCGTACGGCATAAATAAATTGTATTATTTTCCTGATAAGAAAAGGGGAATTTTATGGCAAAAAAAGAAGCAGTAAAAGAAGCCAATGCACCGGTAAAAAATCCGGCCTTAGAATCGGCTTTGGCACAAATTCAAAAGCAGTTCGGTAAAGAAGCAATTATGAAAATGGGTGATGGCTCCCAGCAAAATATAGAGGTAATTTCTTCTGGCTCTTTGGGGTTAGATATTGCTTTGGGTGTTGGTGGGTATCCTCGTGGTCGCATAGTTGAAATATATGGCCCAGAAAGTTCTGGTAAAACAACTTTGGCTTTACATGCTGTGGCAGAGGCTCAGAAAAAAGGTGGTACTTGCGCTTATATTGACGCTGAAAATGCTTTAGACCCAAGTTATGCGAAAAAGCTTGGCGTTGATGTTGCTAATTTAATTATTTCTCAGCCGGATTCTGGTGAGCAAGCTTTGGAAATAGCAGATACGTTAATAAAGTCTGGGGCCGTAGATGTTGTTGTAATCGATTCGGTCGCCGCATTAGTCCCAAAGGCAGAGTTAGAAGGGAATATAGGTGATTCTTTTGTCGGTACAACGGCAAGACTGATGTCACAAAGCTTGAAAAAATTGGCTGGTTCTGTATCTCGTAGTAACACTTTGTTGATATTTATTAATCAAATTCGTATGAAAATAGGGGTTATGTTTGGTAATCCGGAAACCACATCTGGTGGTAACGCATTAAAGTTTTATGCATCTGTACGTCTTGATATTCGCCGTACAGGACAAATTAAGGATAAAGAAACAATAGTAGGAAACGAAACGCGAGTAAAGATTGTTAAAAATAAAGTTGCACCTCCTTTCCGTACGGTAGATTTTAAAATTATGTATGGTGAAGGTATTTCTCGTATCAGTGAAATATTAGATATGGGGATAAAGTACGATTTAATTGAAAAAGCTGGAAGTTTTTATTCTTATAATAATGAACGTATGGGGCAAGGTGAGGCCAATGCGCGTCAGTGGTTAAAAGAACATGAAGATGTACAAAAAGAACTGCTTGATAAAATTATGGCACGTTCTCAGGGTATCGCGGAAGAAATGACAACTGGTCCAGATGAAGAGAACGAAGTTAGTAGTGTAATCGAAGAAGAATAATTAGGGGAACATAATGAATCTTGCAAGATTTTTTGCGATGTCTGATGTGATTATCCGTGGGCACGTTTTAAATTGGTTCTGGCGTAGTCGCGAGAAACGTCGTGCCGTGCGTAGCGATGTTTTAGCAACGGCTATACCGCGTTATTTTAAGCGATATTTGCCCGCTGCTGCCGCCGTTAAAGAACGTGCTGTAGAGAACAATGATAAGCAAGAAAAAATTTTTACAATATGGTTCCAAGGGGAAGAAAATGCGCCTGACTTAGTTAAGGCGTGTTTTCGTAGTATAAGAAAAAATTGTAAGCAAGAGCTGGTGGTGTTGGATGAAAATTCTTTAAGGCAATATATAACTTTACCAGAAGTTATTTGGAAAAAGCATAAAGAAGGAAAAATAAAATATGCTCATTTTGCAGATATATGTCGAGTAGAACTGTTATATGAATATGGAGGAATATGGTTGGATTCAACGGGGTTTGCAACGGCTGAAATACCAGATTGGATTCTTAAAGAAGATTTTTTTGTGTATATGGCTGGAAATAAGGTCGGCAGCCCTTATAGCTTTATGCAAAATTGTTTCATTCGTGCCAGAAAGGGGGCTTATTTATTAGACGCTTGGCGTGCAATGATTTTAGATTATTGGATGCACGAAAATCATAGTTTTGATTATTTTATGCACCAATTGTTATTTAAAACATTAGTTATGAATGATCCGCGCGCTAAAAATTATTTCAATAAGATGCCTCATGTTGACCAAGATCCAACACATGCTTTATGGTGGGCATATGCAGAAAAACCGTTTAATCAGAAAACTTTTGATGAAGTAACATCTGGGGCATTCTTTCAGAAAACTACTTATGCGCAGGCAAAAAATCCTATAAAAGGTAGTTTTGCAGATGTTATGATAAATAAAATGTATAAATAAAATACAGGGGACAGAATATGCCGGCCATTTCCATTATAATACCAGTATATAATGTAGAAAAGTATTTACGTAGGTGTTTGGATAGTGTACTAAATCAGACTTTTACAGATTGGGAAGCTATTTGCGTCAATGATGGAAGCCCAGATAATAGTGCGGATATTTTGGAAGAATATGCAGAAAAGGACGGGCGTTTCAAAATAGTTACTAAAGAAAATGGCGGCCTATCTGATGCTCGTAATGCTGGTATGCGCGTTGCAGAAGGGGATTTTATTTTATTTTTAGACAGTGACGATTTTATCCATCCGCAAACAATGGAAATAGCTCATTTTTGTGCAGTTAGAGACGGTTCGGATATTGTTTCTTTTAGGTACGACAGAATTTATCGGCCAAGATTGATGATACGTCACAAGCTAGGTTTGGATACTGATAATGTTATACCTATACGAATAAATAAGGTATATGATCCCGCCAATGTTAAAACATTAGTAACAGATGATGTTTATGCATACGCCACAGAAAGAGCTCATAATGCATTCAATCCGAAACGTAAATGGTTAATTAAGCATTGTCAGGTATGGAAAAATCTATATCGTCGTGAACTTATTTCTGATACCCCCTTTATTAAAGGAATTTTATTTGAAGATTTTCCTTGGTGGTCAGCGATAATGTTAAAGAATCCTAGGGTTACGATTGTTCCGTTGCCGTTGTATTTTTATGTGCCGAATTTTGGAGGAATCGTTTTGTCTGCAAAGCAACTGCGTATATTGCATAGTTTGTGTGATGGTATAGAAAATGCTTTTACTTTATATAAAGAGAAAGCTTCTGATTATCAAATGCAGCAGTGGTCAAAAAAATTCAAATGGTTCTTTATAAAATGGGCTTTTCGTAAAATAAAGTATTTAGATAATAGCGCTGATCTGGAATCTGCGCGTAAACGTTTTTGTGAACTTGAAAAAATGGGGGCTATGGATAATCCGCCATCAAAATGTGCGCGCTGTTTACGATGCAGAATTTGTAAGTTTATAAAGATTTGTAAAAAATGAAAAAAATAAAAATCGCTTTATGTGTACGTGATATGAAAATAGGTGGTGTTGAATCTGTAATGATTCGAACCATGGAAATGTTATTAAAAAATAAAGATTTAGAAATAGTTGTAGTTACGTATTCAAAAATTAAAGAACCTGTCTATTTGAAATGGTTTTTATCTCATCCAGAGGTTAAGCTATATGCTTTATATCCTTTTAAATGGTTGGCTACTGATTTGGCTCATTTTTTTCTGTTACGTCTAATTCAACATTTTTGTAGAGATTTATATCGTTGGTCTAAACGTACGTTTATAGGGTTTCGTAATATAAAGGATGTGGATGTTTTTATAGACTATTATAACTTTTCTTTCGATAAAGAGTTTAAAAGATTAACCAAACCAAAATTAGTGTGGTGGCATTCTTCAATAGATAATTTTATATCTGGAAATTATATTAAGTATATGAATGATTATGATAAATTAATTGCTTTGACAGATGGTTTCGTAAAAGATTTTAAAAAATTATATCCAAATTATGCTAATAAAATTATTCGTATATATAATCCTATTGATATAAAATATGCAGTAAAAAGATCAGAAGAAACTAGCGGTCCGAAAGGTAAATATTTTTGCTGTGTATCACGTTTATATGCAGATAAAGACATTACAACTTTATTAAATGGGTTTAATATTTTTTGGCTTAATAATAATAAACCTAATGTTAATTTATATGTTATAGGAGATGGAAGTTTTCGTTCGCGATATGAGCAAATGGCAAAAGCGTTGTCTTCTGGTCATAATATTATATTTACTGGTGCCTTGATGAATCCATTTGGTTATATGCGCAATGCTTTGGCAAATATTTTATCTAGTTTAAGTGAGGGGTTGCCAACCGTATTAATTGAAGCTGGTTCTGTCGGTACATTAAATATAGCGTCCGATTGTAGAAATGGACCAAGTGAAATTTTGTTCGATGGAGCAGGGGGCTTGTTGTTTACGCCAGGTGATGCGAATGCTTTGGCAGAATGTATGGATAAAGTATTTAATAAAAAAGTACCCATAAAAAAAATGAAAAAGATTACTTACGATGGTTTATGTCGTTTTGACGCTGGTGAAGTATCAAAACAGATTACAAAACTGATAAAATCATACGTTTGATTCTTTAAACCGAGACGGTATTTTGATAACGCGCTTTAGACCAAACATAGCAGGTTTATCCATTGCATAAATAGGACGCGTATATGTTTGTATGATTCGTGCAATTTTTAACCAGTTTTCGTTGCGCGCAGATAAAGTTGTTACGGCGTTTATTGTACCGTTACCACGTCGACGTAAATGGTTAACCCAATCACTTCCTCGTGCTGAGGCCTTATCAATTAACATTTGCATATCAACGGCCCCAAAGTGTAATAAATATAAATTTTTATCAATATGAAAGTTATGACCATGTATGCTGTGAAAACCACTTCCCCATTTGATGGGTTTATTAATAACTACTGGTTTAGTGTATCGGGTCGAAAGCAGAGCATATTGACGTTGTTGCAATAATGGAAGTCCTTTGTCTAAGATTTTTTCTATGTTTAGATTCTGACCTACGTCAAGGCCAAGACCAGATACGCTTGTATTAATTTTTAGTTCTGATAAATATTCTGATAATGTTTTTTTTACCGCAGGGTCAACTATTAAAAATTCGTCGCAGTCACATCCTATAACAATATCATATTTTTTTAATAATTCTTTCGCCAATTCAGATAATTTATTTATACGATATTTATCACCAGCTGCACGTGACATGTTTATGTGTGGAAATTTTTCTATATGGGCTTTTCCGCTATTTGCAGGAATTTTTTGATCTTCACCATCTAAATATATATAAAGATTTTCATTGCCTAGTTCGCTGCCATAATATTTTATCCAGCGTTCTAGAAAAAAATCATCATTGCGGGCCATTGTTATGGCCGCAATTTTTTTTAATTTTTTTATTTTTGATATCATCATATTCCACCAACTTTAAGTTTGTGTGCAAAATATTTTACAGATCTGAACATTATCTTAAATGGATTATTTGTTAAAAGCCAATTTACATAATTTTCGCCGTATTCGTTACACGCAGCCTTTAAAATTGCTTTTTTAGCAGCAGCGTCACCGTTATTTAAGGCGTATAATATTTGTCGACCAAGTCTGCCGTAATGTCTTGTAAATGCAAGCTTTTTTATAAATGGCATTTTACCATCTGAAAATTTACGAACATTATTATATATTCTGCGACCGATGGCTCGGTATGGCGCATCATATGAGGCACCATGATCGTGTAGCATATTTGTAAAACCATGTTCATATAGTTTAATTACGTCGCCTTTAGATTCCTGATGAGTTATATTACGCATAAATTCATCGTACCACCGCGTTAAAAATATACTGGGTCTTATACCTATGAACCAAGCACCTAGGTGAGGCTTTTTAGGGTGGTTGTTATATACCATTGCAAAAGCATCTGTACCTTCGGCTTCAAGTTTTTCTAAGGCCGGTTTAATCGGGTATAATGGACCATATACTGAATCATTTACCATATATAAAACGTCATAATTCTTTAAAAGGTTTTGTTCATAAGCATATAAGTATGCACGTTTATAGGAACCAAAATCATATTCTTTGTGACGTTTTGCAGAAATATAAATTGTGTAAGGTTTTATTTTTTTTAGTTCTGAATCAGGGATGTCGCTATCCATAACCAAAATTATATCTCCGCATTTGTTTAGTTGTTGCGCCATATATATTAATGCTTCATCAATTTTGTTTTTTGCGCTGTATCCAGCAAAAAGAAATAAACGTTTTGGTTTCATATTTCTCTCTTTTTAAGTTTAAGTATAAAATATGTTACATTACGATATATTATTTTAATGGGATTTTTTGTTAAAAGCCATTTAGTATATTCAGAACCAAAAGATTCTTTTGCACTAGATATGATGGCTATGCGTGCTTCGGTGGAACATTTATTTAATACATATTCAATTTGTCTGCCTAATGCACCATTATGTCTTGTAAAGGCAACCTTTTTTATAAAAGGGATACCGATATTATAAAGTTTTTTTATTTTATTATAAATTCCACGACCAGAAACAGAATATTGGCATTTCCAGGTTTTATTGTGTTTCTCCAATAATTTTGTGAAACCTTGCTCATAAAGACATGTAACGGAACCCTTATCTTTCTGTTTAGTTACTGATTCTATGAAATCTTTGAACCATTGTGCCGCGAACACAGAAGGTTTCATTCCTATAAACCAAGATTGTATATGAGGATGCCTTTTATGGGGATTACAAACCAAACCAAAAGCATCGGTGTTAAAAGATTCTATATTTTGAAAAGTTTTTCCAATGTCAAACAATGGTCCATAAACAGAATCATTTATCATATATACGAAATCATAATTATTCAGTAATTCTTTTTCTGATGCGTATGCATAGGCACGTTTATATGAACCAAAGTCATATTCTTTATGTCTAAGTGCAATTATATGTAAAGTATATGATGAGACTTTATTCAATTCTGGTTCCGGTACATCATTGTCCATTGCCAGAATTATGTCTCCATAGACATGCAGTTCTTTTAACATATAAACTAATGCCGCATCAAGTTTATTTTGCGTATTATAACCAGCAATTAAAAATAAACGTTTAGGCTTCAATGTTTTTACGTGTCTTTTTTCTTATGTTACTGTCTAATTCTTTTTTGCGCAAACGAATCGTTGCAGGTGTTACTTCTACCAATTCATCGTCCTGGATATAAGATAAAGCTTCTTCTAAGGATATCTTACGTGGAGGTGCTAAAAATAATTTTTCGTCAGCAGTAACAGAACGAACATTCGTAAGTTCTTTTCCTTTTACTGGATTTACTTCCAAATCATTTTCTTTGCTGTGTTCTCCTATTATCATTCCTGAATAAACTTCTGTCTGTGGCCCAACAAATAATACGCCGCGTGGTTCCAGGTTGTGTAAAGCATATGTTGATGTTACACCGTTTTCCATAGATACTAGAACACCTGGACGGTATTGTACGATTGGACCACGATATTCCTCGTAACCAGAAAAGACCCTATTCATAATACCGGTACCGCGTGTATCAGTTCTGAATTCGGATAGATAACCGATTAAGCCGCGAGATGGAGCAGAAAAAACAATTCTTGTCTTCCCGCCACCAGATGATTTCATTTCTGTAATCGTTGCTTTTCGTTTTGTCATTTTTTCAATGACAACGCCGCTGAATTCGTCGTCTACGTCAATTACCACTTCTTCAATGGGTTCCAGTTTTTCACCATTCGGGCCATCTTGCATAACAACGCGTGGACGAGAAACGCTTAATTCAAAACCTTCACGACGCATTGTTTCAATCAATATTCCAAGTTGTAATTCGCCGCGCCCTGATACTTCAAACGATTCGTTATTTGCGCTTTGTGTTACACGTAATGCGATATTAGTTTCCGCTTCTTTGAATAAACGTTCGCCGATCATTCGAGACGTCAGCTTTTTTCCTGATTTACCAGCAAGCGGAGATGTGTTTACAAAAAACGTCATTGTTAAAGTAGGAGGGTCAATCGGCATCGCGGGAATTGGTTCAGTTACTTCTGGGGCACAAAGTGTGTCCGCCACAGTCGCTTTAGAAAAACCGGCTACGACAACAATATCACCAGCAGACGCAGATTCTAAAGATACTTTTTCAATTCCGCGATGTTCAATGATTTTTGTTATTTTAGCGTTTTCTATAAATTCACCTTTCATGTTTATTGCTTTTACCGTCTGACCTACGCGAACGGTACCAGATTCAATCTTTCCTGTTAAAATGCGTCCGACATAAGGATCTGCTTCTAGTGTCGTAGCAAGCATAGAAAATGGTGCGTCAATTTGACAACGATTGCCGTTACAATCGGGGGCAGGTACGTGGTCTATAATTAACTGGAATAAAGGAGTTAAGTCTTTGTGTTCGTCGTTTAAATCACGTACAGCCCAACCATCGCGACCAACCGCATATAAATAAGGGAAATCTAATTGGGAATCTGTTGCCCCAAGTTTATCAAATAAATCGAAAGTTTCTGTCAAAACTTCGTCAGGACGAGCGTCACTACGATCAACCTTATTTATGCAAACAATAGGTCTGAGCCCAAGTTTTAATGCTTTTGATAATACAAACTTTGTCTGAGGTAGCGGTCCTTCGGCAGCGTCAACCAGCAATACAACACCGTCTACCATAGACAAAATACGTTCAACTTCACCACCAAAATCCGCGTGCCCGGGGGTGTCAACAATATTAATTTTATAATCACCCCATTGAATAGATGTCGGTTTTGCAGATATGGTTATACCACGTTCTCTTTCAATGTCGCCGCTATCCATGACTCTTTCAGCAACGCGTTCGTTTTCCCGAAAAGTTCCGGCTTGCTTTAACATGTTGTCAACTAATGTGGTTTTCCCGTGATCAACGTGCGCAATAATTGCAATATTGCGAATTTTCATAGACATACTTAAATACCCTTAATTTATATACCGTTTTACCTAAATTTTTCGTAACTAATAGATTATACTATAAATTAGCATTTTCAACAAATATCTATATATTTTATTGACGGTTTGTGTTTTTGTACTATAATAAATCATAATAACAAAAAACGGGGATTTAAATGCAAGAAATTAAAGATAAAGAAGTTTATAAATCAATTAAATCAGGGCTAAAAGATTTGAAGATTTTAGCTAGATACAACTTGGCAAAACGGTGGATGAAAATTCCTAAAAAAACGCGTTGGTCCATTGGAAGGGCTTTGGTTTATATGGAGCATGTCGCAAAAAATCCGGAAGCTTATTTTTCTAAGGCGACGACGGAAGATCCTTGGAAAGAGCGGGTTAAAGAATGGGCTAAAAAAAATAATGCAAATATGGAATTAAGTTTTCATCTTGTTCAAGATCCTAAAGATATCGTTTTTTGTAACACGTCCATTGCTATGGATGAAAATTTAAGTTCAATTTATCATAACTTCTGTCAAAAAATTCAAGATTGGGAGTATAGTCGTACAAGAAAAGATGATATCGGTGGTTTCATGGCAACTAATAACGCTATAGAAATTATTAAAATGTCAAAACTGTTAAATAAAAAAGTACAAGTCATGAAAGATCCTTGTATTTTAAGGCCATTTAAAAGATTTTATTTACAATTTCAACGATAAAAAATCCCCACTTTTATGGGGATTTTTTAATGCTTTCCACCAATCTTGGTTCTGCCGCCCATCAATGCTTGTAGCTTTTTAGGTATGTTTACACTACCATCGGCATTTTGATGATTTTCTAAGAATGGAACTAAAGCACGTGGTACAGCAATCCCTGTATTATTTAAGGTTGCACAGAATTTAACCTCGTTTGTACCATTTTCACGGTATCTGGTATTTGTTCTGCGTGCTTGGAATGTGCCAATCGAAGAGCAGCTGCCCAGTTCTTTATAGGCATTTTCACTTGGTACCCACGCTTCTACATCGTTCATTTTTACTTTATTGAATCCCATGTCGCCAGTTGAATTTGCAATTACGCGATAAGGTAATTCTAAATCTTCTACTACTTCGCATAAATTATTCAAAAGGTGTTCGTGCATTTCATCTGATTGTTCCGGCGTACAAAATACGTATTGTTCGACTTTGTTAAATTGATGAAAACGCGCCAGACCACGGGTATCCCTACCAGCAGCCCCGGCTTCTTTTCTAAAACATGGAGAAAAACCAGCATATTTAATTGGCAATGCACTTTCCGGTAAAATTTCACCGCTATGTAAAGAGTTTAAAATTATTTCAGCCGTTCCGGCTAAGCATCTGTCTGTATCAGTTAACATAAATACATCGTTGTTCATTACGGATAAGTCGGCCCCCATAAAATGTCCCGCATCAAATATGGTTTGCGGTTTCGTAATAGACGGACATTCTATAAAGCGAAATCCTTTACTTATCAATTTTTGTATTACATACGTTTCTATTGCCAATTGTAATTCCGCCGCTTCACCAATTAAACAATATGTGCGTGTACCGCAGATTTGTGCAATTTTTTCTGGCATCCACCAACCGTTCATGTCCAGCAAATCCCACTGAGCACGTGGCGTAAAGTCAAATTCTTTTGGTTTGCCTATTCGGCGAACTTCTACATTTGCACTGTCATCGGGACCGATAGGAGCCTTTACATCGGGAATTTGGGGCACACGGTGTAATAAATCATTTAGCAATGCCTCTTTTTCTGCAAGTTCAGCCATATCGGCGGCAATTTCATCACTTATTTGTTTAGATTTTGCAATTAATGGGGATTTGTCTGCGGCATTTGGTATTTCACGAGTTATTTTATTCTTTTCCGCAGTCATGTTTTGAGTTATTGTTTTTAGTTCACGTACCCGTACGTCTAATTTTAAAATTTCGTCCACGCGATCTTCAAACCCCTTGACTTTGCAAGCATTTTTTACTTTGTCAGAATTCTCACGAATAAATCTTATGTCTAGCATAATGTTATCCTTAATTTTTATTATTTTTTATAATGGTAATATCGCTTTTACAAAAGCGCAACTTAATATAAAATATATCATAAATTAAATCAGCACCCCAAAAGGGGATGAAGAAAATAGAAAAAAAAGATATTGTTTTTTCATACTGTTCATAATTTTATTGTTAATACTTAGAAAAATCAATAAAAAAAGCCTGTTTTTTGTCTGAAATCGAAATTATTTGCGCATACTTTATGATTATGCTATGCTGTTGCCCGAAAGAATATGGAGATTTGTTATGAACGAAATCGTTATGCATGACGCAATTATTTTAGGATCTGGTCCTGCTGGTTTGACGGCGGCATTATATTGCGCACGTGCTGGTAAAGATACATTGGTCCTTGGGGGGGATCGTTTAGGGGGACAGACAGCTGGTATTGCTGTTTTAGAAAATTATCCTGGTTGGAAGGGCAGCGGTTTGGAACTTGCCGAGTTTATGAAAAAACAGGCCGAATCTTTCGGGGCAAAAATAAAGTTTGTTTCGGCAAAAAATATTTCAGGTGACGTTGAAAGTGGGTTTAATATACTTTGTGATGATGGTAATAGGTATGTTTCAAAGGTTGTTATTATTGCAACTGGCGCGTCTCCACGTAAATTGGAAATAGAAGGTGCAAAAGAGCTATTCGGTAAGGGGGTTTCTTATTGT
This sequence comes from uncultured Pseudomonadota bacterium, assembly GCA_949288265.1. Lineage (GTDB taxonomy): Bacteria > Pseudomonadota > Alphaproteobacteria > Rs-D84 > Rs-D84 > Enterousia. The sequence continues at coordinate 16,214 of CASEJM010000024.1, forward strand.
GCTACTTGTGATGGTTTCTTCTATTATGGTAAAGATGTTATTGTTATGGGTGGCGGTAATTCTGCGTTAAATGACGCGCTATACTTGGCAGATGTTGCACGTAATGTTAAAATTGTATACCGTAAGGGGGCGTTTACGAGGGCAGAAGAAATTCTACGTAATCGCGTTGCAGAACGTGAAAATATTGAATGTTTGTTTAATACAGATTTAAAGAAAATCACAAAAAAAGACGATGATAAGTTAGTTGTTACTACGACAGAAGATCAAGAAATTATTTGTGACGGTTTATTTGTTGCAATAGGGCATGAAGCGAACACAGATTATTTATCCGAAGAGTATGCGCGTGATAATATGGGGCGTATAATACCTAGCGGTTTACCATCTGGTATGTATGTTGCCGGTGATGTTCAGTCTGAGTTAAAAATGCAAATAGCAACGGCTGTTGGGGCGGGTTGTACGGCCGCGATGGATGCAATCGCATTTTTAAATTCACGTAGTTAAACTTATCGTATTAGTATAATTAAAAATCCGCATATCGCGGATTTTTCTTTACTTTTTTATGTGGGGATACGATAATATTTTACGTTATAAATAATTGAGGGGGATAAATGAAACGTTTTCTTAGCGTAGTATGTTTTGTTTTATATTCAGCTACTGCTTTTGCAATTGATATGTCGAATCCTTCATGTAATACGTGTGCGTGGGTATCTGGTTCTTTATTACAATATATGCAACTTACGGGTTTGTATACAGTTACTGTTGAGCAAGTAAAAAATGCAGGAAAACAATATTGTCAGCAAGAAACTCAATTAGTGGGATGTCTAGATTTTGTTGAAAAAGAAACAGAAAGACTTATGGAATGGTTTAGAGATATGAAAACAAATGTTGAAGGTGATTGTGTTCAATGGGGTTATTGTGGATGTGAGGCAGGTACTGGTTTTATAAATGATGGAGCGGGTGGGGCCTGCTTAACGTGCTCTGACGGTAAATATAGTCTTAATGATGGTAGCAATACTTGTGCTAGTTGTATATCTCCGGGAACAACTTCTGATACATATGGTAAGACAAGTCTTTTTGATTGTTATATTCCTAAAGGATCTTCTTTTTCCGACGAAAATGGGGAGTGGAAATATTCAGATAATTGTTTTTATAAATAACAAATCAAGTTAAGTTTATTTTTTGTTAAAATATTTTTTTAAAATATCATATGCGGCGGAAATATTAGAAAAGGTTTCTGCCGCAATGTTTTTATCGCTTTTTGTTGTGTCTGGGTGATATTTTTTTGCCAAAGATCTATAACGTGCAGAAACTTCACGCCAAGAAGCTGTGATAGGTAAATCAAATGTCTTTAAAGCCTTTATAACACCATTTGGAAGCACGTTTTTCTTTGGTGGAATTTTATCAAATGTTGATCTACCTGTTATAAAATCATTTAAAAAGTTTATATAATCTTTATTATCTTGTTCGGCTTGTTTTTTATCTTTTAATGGTGAACCAAAAGTTTGACGTTCCCAATCTTCTTCTATTTCTTCCGGACTCATCCCTTCATAGTAATTCCAATTTTTATTATATTCAGCTGCGTGTTCTTTACAGAACCACCAATAATCATTTAAATCACGCGATTTAGGTGCGCGACAAGTACCAGCTTTGGTACAACCTGGATGATCACATTTTTTTATCATTTTTTTATTTCCTTATTGCGACCTAGGGGGTGGTGCATCTGTACTGTTTCTTTTAATTTTTCTGGAAGAACGTGCGTATAAATTTGAGTGGTTGAAATATCTTCGTGACCAAGCATTGTTTGTATTGCTCGTAGGTTTGCCCCACCTGCTAAGAGATGTGAGGCGAAAGAGTGACGTAATACGTGCGGGCTTACCCGGTTAGGTTCTATTCCAGCCAATATCGCGCATTTTTTTAATATTTTAAAGAACCCATCTCTTGTTATATGACCTGTTTTCCCAGACGATGGAAATATGTATTTTGATTTATCATCGTTGCGTATGCTTAACCATGTATGCAAAGCATTTTGTGCGCGTTCGTGCATGGGGACGATTCGTTCTTTGGCGCCTTTTCCATGAATTAATAGTTTATCACCAAGATTGGCGGTCATCGGTAATTCGCATAATTCTGATACACGAAGCCCTGATGCGTATACTAATTCTAACATGGCGCGTAAACGAATCGAATTTCTGGTATCGCCAGCTGAAGATATTAATAATTCTATTTCGTCAACAGATAAGAATTTTGGTAAAGTTCTTGTTCGTTTGGGAAGCTCTAAGTTCGCAGCAGGGTTTTCAGAAATTATTTTTTCTAGCATTAAAAATTTATAAAAACCACGTATCGCGCTGGCTTTTCTGGCAATTGAAGATGCGCGATCGGGTAAACTTGATAGATAATTTTGAACGTCGGTTGCAGATGCACCCATTAAACCACCCGGAATAGATGCGTCAGCATGACGCAAATCACTGGCGTAACTTTCTAACGTCTTTTTACTGCGTCCTCGTTCAGCCGATAATGCTTCTAAAAATATATCTATATAATTCATTGATACAAAACGATTTCAGTTACATTTTGGGTCGCAGGAAATGATATTATCATCAGTATTATTAGTACCGCAATCAATGTCCATATAATGATTTTATTTCGTTTTGTGTTTTTTTTACGTAATGGCATATTAATTCCGTTTTTTAAATTGTGTCAAAAGTTGTAATGAATGTACCCGCTGCCGCAATTATTATTAGTGGCGGGGCAATAATTGCTAGTAATGGCGGAAGAACGCCTGTTGATCCCAAAGCGTTGAACATATTTACTAAAAAATATAGCGCAAAACACGTTAAAATGCCTAATGCAAACTTTATTCCAAAACTATAATTACGTCTTTGACGTGTTTGAGAAAACGCGACCCCAAGCGTTGCCATTGAAACCATCGTTAATGGTAAGAATAATAATGTCCAATATTGAACTAAATGTCCACGTACAGAAACACCTATCGCTTCCATCTTTTTTATGAATGCAGGTAATTCCCAGAAAGAGATTTGATCGGGTTGCAGATAACGGTCAAGTACTGTTTGCGGGGTTATCAGCGTTTTTAATTGCCAAGAACCTGTGGTAGGAACACCTTTGGTATCCCATTTTGTTGCTTTCGTTGTGCTAAGCCCGGCGTCAGATAATTTTACTGTATCCGCTTGAACGCGTTGTAAAAGTTTAAAATCAGAACTTTGTATATATATGGTTGCGTCGTCAAACAGTAACGTGTCACCAGATTTATGCATATTTTTTGCGTTCATCGTAACGAATGAAGTATCAGACGATTCGCGTAGCCATATTTCGTCATCAATCAACATTAAGTGATCCGAAGTTATGTTCTTAGAATTTAATTTTACGGAATATGGATTAATTATTGTTGTTGCAATTACCCCTATTAAAGCCGCACCAACTAAAGAAGGACGAGCAATTTGGAACGGGGATAATCCCGCGCTGGCAACTATGATGTTTTCACTGGATTTCGTTAAGTTATAAAAAGCTAATAATGTACCCATAAATATAGCCATAGGTAAAAACATAGGTACATACTCCAATAATCTGCGCCACGAATCAAATAAAGCGGCCGTTGCATCAGGATTAGATGGAAGACGTTCTACGAATGTTATTGCTAGTATTATTCCGCATACCACTAACATGACTATGCCTACGCCGTATAAAAAGCGTCGCATAAGAAAACGAGTCAAAATTCTTGGTCTTAGTCTCATATTTAATATCTCAATTAAAAAAGTATACCTTGTTCATTTGATAATTGCAAAATTAAAATGAACGCTTATAATTCCAACGAAATAATAAGGTTAGGTAAAATGGAAAAAAGACCAATTTCAAGAGCTGGATTTGATAGCCTGCTTAAAGAACTGAAAGATTTAAAAGAAGTGCAAAGACCGGAAATTTTAAAGACCGTCCAGTGGGCTCGTTCTTTGGGTGATTTGTCTGAAAATGCTGATTATAGCGCAGCAAAAGAAAAACAGCGGCAGATAGATAAACGTATTCAATTTATTGAAGATTTTATTAATAATGCCGACGTCATAGATGTTGATAGTTTATCTGGTGACAGAATCGTTTTTGGGGCCCGGGTTATTGCCGAAGACGAAGACGGTAACCGTATGCAGTGTAGAATTTTATCAGATATAGAATCTGATGGTAAGCAAGTAATTTCTTGTACTTCTCCTGTTGGAAGAGCAATGATAGGTAGATGCGTTGGCGATACGTGCATTGTTAAATTACCAAGCGGGGAAAAAGAATATGAAATCTTAGAAGTAAAATTTAAGGAATGATTTTTATAATGCCGATTCGCGTTTTGCCAGATTTTTTAGTTAATCAAATCGCAGCCGGTGAGGTGGTGGAACGTCCAGCCAGTGTTGTAAAAGAATTAGTAGAAAATGCTCTTGATGCGGGTGCTGATCAGATTGTAGTTGATGTTGTAGACGGCGGAAGAACTTTGATTTCCGTTATAGATAATGGTTCTGGTATGTCACAGGAAGATTTACTGAAAAGTATTACCCGGCATGCAACTTCAAAATTACCGTCAGACGATTTATTAAATATTAACTTTATGGGTTTTCGAGGCGAGGCCTTGCCGTCTATTGCATCTGTTTCTGAAATGGTTATAGATACCTTTAATGGCTGTGAAAATAATGGCTGGTCTTTGGATTGTGATACGGGTATTTTACGACCGTCAGATTGGGATTGTGGTACGCGTATCAGGGTAAATAATTTATTTGCTAAAACACCGGCGCGGTTAAAGTTTTTGCGCGGTGATAAGGCCGAAATGATGTCTGTACTGGACGTTATAAAACGTTTGGCTATGGCTCGTCCAGATGTTGGTTTTACGTTGAATAATAAGTGGCGTTTCCCTAAAAATCAGGATATGAATGAAAGAATAATTGCCGTAATGGGTGAAGACGTTCGTGATCGTATGTTAGAAGTTAATACAAAATCTTCGTCTACATCTTCTTTGGCGTTACAAGGTTTTGTTTCTGAACCTACTTTAAGACGGGCAAGTTCTGTTGACCAATATTTATTCGTTAATGGAAGACCTGTTAAAGATAAGGTTCTTATTGGGGCACTTCGCGCAGCATATATGGATGTTATGCACGCAAGAGAATTTCCTTTATGTGCTTTATATTTGACTTTAGACCCGCGCAGCGTTGATGTAAATGTTTCACCAGCGAAAACAGAAGTTCATTTTTTAGAACCTTCTCACATAAGGTCTTTTATAATAAAATCTTTACGGGACACATTGGCGCAAACTATATCAGATAAAGCGCAATTCTTTCCTATAAAATCGCCCACAAAAACAGAAAAAACGTCTATTAATTTCAGTGCAAATAATTTTCATGTATGTGCACCAAAACGTGGCCCAGATAGTGCTTTTATGTTTGACATTTTACCAGAAAATAAAAAGCAAAAAGAAGAAACTTTGGCAATAGAAGAAGAAAAACCTTTGGGACACGTTATAGGGCAAGTTGGGAATAAGTATATATTAGCACAGAGTGGGGAAAATCTTATTATCGTTGATCAACATGCCGCACATGAACGTATAACTTATGAACGCTTGCGAAATCATACCATAAAAGTGCAACCATTATTAACGCCCATAGTTGTATCTTTAAAACAGGAAGATGTAAATGCCGTTTTATCAATAACGGATGAAATGCGAAATGCGGGATTGGTTATTGACGCGTTTGGTGATGACGCTGTGGCAATTTTTGAAAAACCATCAGATTGGGATTTAAATTGGCAAGATACGCTTCATGCGATTGCAGACGAGGTAAGGGCGTATGGGCATTCTTCACAGTTAAATGAACGTCTGCATTTGAAACTGGCTAATTATGCATGCCATCATAGTGTGCGTGCCGGACAGAAACTAGATTTTGCGCAAATGGATGCGCTGCTAAGAGATATAGAAAACACTAATAGGGCGGGTGAATGTAATCATGGGCGACCAGTATATAAAATAATTCCGTTGATAGAGATTGATGGATGGTTTGAACGCGTCTGATTTTTAAGGATTTATAAACTATTTTTCTTTACATAATCGGCTTTTTTTACTATTCTGAACCCATATAAATGGATATATTTAAGGAGAAAAGTTATGGAAGAAACAACGGCAGTCGTAGAAACTGCAACTAATACCGCTTCGGCAACTGTAAATAACTGGTGGGGTATGTTGCTTTACTGCTTGATAATATTTGCGATAATTTATGTGTTTATGGTACGACCAAACAAAAAGCGTATGGCTGAATATCAGAAAATGATTGATGCTTTAAAGATTGGTGATCGTGTTATGGCCGCCGGAATTTATGGCACCATTAAAAAAATAAATGAAAAATCAATAGAAATGGAAATTGCAGATGGCGTCGTAATTGAAGTAAATAAAGGCGCAATCGCGAACGTTGAATAAAAGGGTTGTGGTATGTTTAAGAAACTGGCAATAATTTTCGTTGCAGTATTTGGTGTGTTATTGGCTGTGCCGACGGTTGCACCTAAGTTAGCACCGTATTTTCCATCTTGGATTCAACCAATTCCTTTGGGGTTGGATTTGAAGGGCGGGGCACAACTTTTGTTAGAAGTTGATACCGATGTGATGATGAAAGATAAAACCGCGCAATTATATGAAGATGCGCGCAGTGCGCTAATTGATCGTGATAAGGGTGTAATAAGATTTTCGAATATGCGAAATAGTGATGGCGTTGTTTCTTTCGTCGTACGTGAAGAAGATGATGTTTCTAAAGCAAAAGGTAGGTTAAAAAGTGAATTTGGCGATACTGTGGATATTGTAACTGATGGGAAAACGGTATCTTTAACATATTCTCAAAAAGCAAAGGACGAAATGATAAAAGACGCGCTGTCGCGTAGTATAGAAATCGTTCGTCGTCGTATTGATGCTTTAGGAACAAAAGAACCGTCCATTCAAAGTCAGGGTGGAAAATATATTTTGGTTCAGTTGCCTGGTGTTGATAATCCTGAACGCATAAAAGAATTAATCGGTCAGACCGCAAAAATGACGTTCCATTTAGTAAATGAAGATGTTACTCAAGAACAATTGGCTTCTGGTAGGGCGCCTAAAGGCACGGAATTTTTACCTTTGATGGAAGCACCTAATCAATTAATTCCTGTGTATTCTAGGGTAGAAGTTTCAGGTGAATCATTGAAAGATTCTCAGGCTGATTTTGATCAGAATAATATGCCTGTTGTAACAACTGTATTTGATGCGGGTGGTGCGCGTAAGTTTGCACGTCTTACGACAGAACATGTTAATGAACGTTTCGCAATTGTTTTAGATGATATGGTTTTGTCCGCTCCTACAATACGTGAACCTATACCCGGTGGGCGGGGACAGATTTCCGGTGGCTTTACTTTGCAGGGCGCAAAAGATTTGGCGGTATTGTTGCGTAGCGGGGCATTACCAGCACCGTTACAAGTTATCGAAGAACGTACTGTTGGTGCGGGACTTGGGGCTGATACAATTGCAGCCGGTAAAATCGCGTCTTTGGTCGGTATGATTTTCATTATGATATTTATGATAGTTTGCTATCGCGGTTTCGGTGTTATTGCAAGTTTTGTTTTAGTAATTAATTTAGCTATGATAATAGGTATATCAGCTTTCTTAGGCGCAACCTTAACTTTACCCGGAATTGCTGGTATCGTATTGACTTTGGGTATGGCTGTAGATGCTAATATATTGCCGTTTGAACGAATTCGTGATGAAATTCGTGCGGGGGCAACACCTTTACGCGCAGTAGAGGCAGGTTTTCATCGCTCTATGAAAGCCGTATTAGATGGAAATTTAACAAACTTAATTTGTTCGTTGGTTCTATTCCAATTTGGTGCAGGACCGATTCGTGGTTTTGCCGTTACTTTATCGGTTGGCGTTTTGACAACGTTGTTTACTTGTGTATCTTTGTCAAAAGTAATAATCGATTGGTATATGAATGGTAAAAATAAAAAAATTAGTTATGTAAGAAGTAAGTAAGGGGCTGGGTATGAAATTAAAGTTTATGAAATATCGCAAATTATCGTATTGGATTGCGGCGGTATTAGTTGGTTTGTCTATTTTGTCTTTATGTGTGCGCGGTTTGAATTATGGTATTGACTTTGCTGGTGGTATATCTATGGAAGTAACACCGGTATCCGCAGATTATACAATTGATAAGATGCGTTCAGATTTGGCTCAGTTTAAACCTGAATTACAATCTGTCGGTAATAATGGTGCAATATTAGTTCGCGTCGGACTTCATAAAGGTGCAACCGATTCTGAACAGAATCAGCGTGTTACAGAAATTAAAAATATCTTGGGGGATAAAGTAGAATATTCTCAGGTTCAAATAGTAGGACCAAAAATCGGTGGTGAACTTGTTCGTGGGGGAATTCTTGCCGTATTATTTTCCTTTATTTTAATGTCTGTCTATGTGTGGGTTCGGTACCGCGGTGGATATGCAATCGGATCTTTTGTATCTTTATGTTTGGACTTTATCATAATGTTCGGTTTCTTTTCCATTACAGGGTTAGAATTTAACCAAACAGCCATTGCTGTAATATTGATGGGCGTAGGCTATTCAATTAATGATAAAGTTGTAAATTATGATCGTATTGAAGAAAATATAAAAATGTACCATAAAATGCCTATGGACGATTTGATAGATTTATCTGTAAACGAAATGATGCGCAGAACAATAATGACAGGTTTGTCAACAATTTTGGCTATGGTAGCGTTATATTTGTTTGGTGGTGCTATGTTACGGGATTTCGCAATAGCGATGACGTTTGCAGTTGTAATGGGTACCTTTACAAGTATTTATATTTCAAATGTAATTTTGTATCACTTTAATTTGCGTGATGATACAAAATAAGTGAAGTAACCAGGGGAGGGGATAAATATATGAGAATGATAAAATCTTTTTTATTCGCGCTTTTAACCTTGGTTACTATACCATGTTATGCAGATAGTTTGTTCTTTGAAGACGAACCTGTTCAAGATGGTTTAAATGTATTTGATGTTTCCGCAACTTTTGCAGATATATATGAAAAGCTTGACGGGGTAAAGTGGGGCGGAAAAAATATAAATGTAGCGATTGAAAGTTTGGAAAAATTAAATTCAGATGCACATATAGCCGCAACTGATGAACGGGTGGTATTGGTATGGAAAGATGCTATAATCGCTAATTACCCTCGACCAGCCGCGGGCGATTGGAATGGTTTTGGTGAAATAACTACGGCGTTGGTTTTGAAATTGCGTGCAAATGACCCTGTCTTACATAATGCTTCAACAAGTGAAATGTATCAGATGGTCGTTGATAGTTTAATGCGCGGTATTGATGAAAATGGTAGATATATATATTCTAGAGCCGCTGAGATCTCTGAAGATGGTAGAATTTTGACAAGTGTCGGATTGGAAGGAATGCGAGATGAAAGAGGAAATTATCGCGTAACTGGTATATATAAAGACTCTCCCGCAGATACTGCAGGAATAAGAGAAGGGGATTTAATTGTATCAATAAATGGGCAAAGTGTTAAGAATATGTCCGATTCAGATTTATCTGCCGTTATGTCTGGTTTTAATTCTGGGACATCAAAAATAAAATTATTGTCACCAAGCGGAGAAAAAGACGTGGTTTTGCGCCGCGCAAGTATCGTTTTAGCCGATACCGATGTCGTTCATAGAAGCGATTTAGATAATGGTGGAATATTAGAAATTGTCGTACATAAAATTTCTGATAACACTGCATCTATTGTTAATGAGGCTTTGGCAAAATACCCGGACGTGTTTGGTATCGTTCTTGATTTGCGTGCTGCTACAGGTGACGATGAACGTGCTGCCGCAAAGCTGACGGGGTTATTCATAGGTGAAAAACCGGTAATGCGAATAGTTGAAACTGCAAAGGAAGAAGTTGAAGTGGTTCCTGGTGGTTCCGCTGTTACTGATGCACCTGTTGTCGTTTTAATGTCTAATATGACACGTGGTACAGCAGAAGCTGTAGTTTCGGCTTTTTATGAAAACGGTCGCGGTGTTTTAGTGGGAACCCCGACCGCTGGTAGTGCAAGAATTGCAACTCGGATAAATTTGGAAAACGGTGGGGCTTTAGAGTTACTTAATAAAGCAATAAAAACAGGTACAGGGCGTACAATTGATGGAAGAGGAATTTTCCCGATAGTTTGTTTGTCTAACATAAGGTCGTCTAATCAGCAGAATGCCTTTTTCTTAAATGTTATAAATAATGATTTTAATGCAAAAGATTTTAATCGTGATGAAGAAGTTGATCCAGAGGCCGTACGCCGTGGGTGTCCGACGATAACAAGTGGGGCAGATGAAGACGCTTTATCCGCTGCTGTAGCAATTAAAATACTGACCGATAAAAAGGTTTATAATAAATTAGTTGCTGAATAAACGTAAATATAAACGGAGCCGTTATGTTTTTAACAAATGATAATAAAATCAAATGGAATTGGTTGAAGTGGGGAACTGTTATAGCAACTTTTTTAATAGTAACAGGTGTTCTATGGTTTGATAAACCTATTTATTTATTTTTACGTAATTTTGATTGCGGTTTGTGGCGGGTGTTTAGTTTGGTTTTTGACGCAAAAATGTGGATCATCGTTTCCGCAATTGTTTTATTAGTATTTTACATAAAAAAGATTATTAAAACAAAACCTCGTTTTAGAAATGAAAACCATAAATTTAGTCTGCGTGTCTTTTGTCGTGACTTTATAGCTAAGACACATAATAGTTATGCTTTTTTTGTTTTGTCTTCTGTTTTGGCTGCAAGTATAGTTGGAAAAATTTTAAAAATACTTATCGGAAGAATGAGACCTGTTTTTTTTGAAGCTTTGGATAAAACTGGTTTTGTACCGTTTTCAACCGATTGGGCTTTTAATTCTATGCCGTCTGGCCATACGTTCGCGTCGTTTGCAGGACTTATCATGTTGGGCTTATTGGCACCTAAAATTAAATGGTTTACTTGGACGCTTGCCATTGTGATTGGTCTTTCGCGTATATGCGTTGGGGCTCATTGGCCATCGGATGTAATTTTTGGGGCTTTTATAGGTATGGTAGCAGCCGATTTTGTAAAAGCTATTTTAAAGCATTATGGTGCAGAAATAGCGAAATAATTAATTTTTATCTTAAATCCTAACATTTTAGTCTTTTTTATGATAAAATGCGGAGTATGGCAAGGAAGTCTAATTTTTTTCCAGAAAGTGTTTCTAATGCGTTAAAGAAAATATCAAAACGTGTTATCGGTATCGTTTTATTATGTTTTGGCTTATGGGCTTTATTTTCGTTGATCTTTTTTGATCCGTATCTTAACGGTTTTGCCGCTGCTAGCACTTTTGGTGAGCAATCTATTATGGGGCAGGTCGTTGGTTTTATTCGTTATTCAGTGGGGTTCGTACCAGCGATGTTCTTTATATTATGTATTGCTCGTTGGGGGCTAGCTTGGCTTGCAAATTGGGAAGAAAACGCCGCACCAGAATATAATTTTTTACGTTGTTTTGTCGTAATTTGTGTCGGTGCAATCGGTTTCGGTTTGATTATGCCATCTTCAACTTTTGGTGGAATGTTGGGATATATTGCCGCCGCGGACGCCACAAGATTTATAGGTACTTGGGGTATTTTATTGGGAATTTTATTTGTTGGGGTATTTCTTGTAATGGGGGCTTTGTTACTACATATAAAATGGACGCATATCAAAGGTATCTCTTTTGCAATATGGCGTGGTTTTCGTTGGCTGCTGTCTGTATTCCATTTGGTACCTGCAGTTGAATATACAGAAGAAGATGAAGAAGCAGAAGAAGAAATTGAGGAAGAATCAGACGATGAGTCAGAAGAACAAGAGACTCAACCCGTGCGCCGTCGTATGCGTCGCGCAACACGTGCTGCAAAATCTAAAAAAACTTTTGCAGGTGAATATGAATTGCCAGATCCAGCATTCCTGGAAAGATCAAATTTTGGTAAAAATATTGTAACGCCGGAATTAAAACGTAATGCTGCTGCGATGGAGGTGCATTTCGCAGAGTACGGGGTTCAGGGAAAGGTGGTCGGAATTCGTCCGGGGCCTATTGTTACTTTATACGAATTCATGCCAGATAGTGGTGTTCGTATGGCTGATGTTAGTAAGACCGTAAAAGATATGACCAGGGCAATGGCAACTGAAAATATACGTATTGCTCATATACCAAGTACTCAGTTAATCGGCGTAGAAATGGTAAATATAACTCGTCAGACTGTTAGGTTTCAATCGTTGGTTGACAATGATACATTTATAAATTCTAAATATAAAATACCTTTGGCGTTAGGGGTGGACATCGGTGGAAACCCTATGTATTATGATTTAGCAAAAATGCCGCATATGTTAATTGCCGGACGTACGGGGTCTGGTAAATCAGTTTTTGTTCAATCTATTATTATGTCAATCGTTTATCATTTTACACCGGATAAGTGTAAACTTATCATAATAGATCCAAAAGGTGTTGATTTTGGATTTTGGGATGACATACCACATTTAATAACACCAATCGTTAAATTAGATGCCGCTGCTGCTGTAAATGCATTAAAATGGGCAGTTCGTGAGATGGAGGATCGTTATAAACAACTACAGGTTTTGAATGCTCGTAACATAGAAAGTTATAACGAAATGGCCACACAGAAGCGAGAAAGCGGTGAAAAAGTTACTCGTCAGGTTGCAGTTGGTACAGACGAAGAAACAGGTGAGCTATTATTTGAAACACAAGAAGTTGATTTATCTGACATGCCGTATATTGTAATAATAATTGATGAGGTTGCAGATTTGATGAGTCTTGCCAGAAAAGAGGTCGAAGCCTGCGTACAAAGAATTGCACAAAAGGCTAGGGCGGCTGGTATACATCTTGTAATGGCGACGCAGCGTCCCGATGCGACGACAATTACCGGTGTAATTAAAGCAAATTTCCCAACGCGTGTATCTTTCCAAGCCAGAAGTGTAATCGATTCTATGACTACGCTTGGAGAAAAGGGGGCAGAGCAATTGCTGTCTTGTGGAGATATGTTATTTAGTGAAGCAGGACGTGTCCCTGTACGTATACATGGTGCCTTTATATCGGACGAAGAAATGAATAGAGTTGGGGATTTCTTGCGAGCCGAAGGTGAACCTGAATATGCGGCAGGTGTTACAGATGGCGATGGCGGAGACGATTTTGCAGCAGGGGCTGTTCCTGGGTTACCTAATGCGGTTTCGTCAAAAGCCGATAAAGATGCTGATTTATATACTCAGGCGAAAGAATATGTGTTACGGGATAAAAAACCTACAATTTCTTATATACAGCGTCGTTTAGGTGTTGGATATAATAAAGCAGCTGGTTTTATGGAACGTATGGAACAAGAAGGAATCGTCAGTGCACCTGACGCAAATAATAAAAGACATATTTTATAGAAAACCGCTTTATAGCGGTTTATTTTTTGTTTTTAGTTCTTTTTAAAACAAGCTTTTTATGATATAATTTTGTTAAAAAGGAGAAATATATAATGAAAAAGCATTTATCTTTATTGACCGCATTTGTAGTGTTGTTTGGGGTTAGCCCTGTTTTGGCGGCAACCAATTATGGTACGCGCGCAGCATCCAGCGCAGATTTAACAGGTGCACCAGCCGTGCGTGAAAGAACACAAGTAAATTATGAAAAGTATACGACACGTTCTACAACCAGAACATATGACGAAGCAGATGCGAAAAATATATATTATACTCAACCATCTAATCGTAGTGCGTTGTATAATCAATATGATAGTGGTAACGCATCGGCAAGCGTTCGTACAACAAGAGCGGAAACATATCGTACAGAGCTGAAGCGTAAATATTATTTGGCGCATCCTTTCTTCCAGCCGACAAAGGGCAAGTTTGGTTCTGTAACGGATCTATCATATAATATGAATTCTTATGACTTGGTCTTAAATCCTGCTGACGGTGTTGAGATAACAGATCCAAATGGTAAATGGGACATGAGTCAATTTTCTATAAAAGAAGACTTTAGTTATGGTATTACAGATCGTTTGTCTGTATTAGCTATGGCACGTTTTGATGTCTCGGATTATAAATTTGATTGGGCCGTTGCACCAGATGACACTATGGATGATAGCGGTTTTAATCTATTTGGTTTGGGTTTCCAATGGCGCTTTGTTGATACAACAGATTGGATTGCCACGGCTTCTGCATACTATCAATATCAGCAGGATATATCTAATAATGTAATCCTGGATTTAAAAGCTGGTTATAAAGTAAGCTCTTCAACTATATATGGTTTGGTTCGCGGTTGGTATCTAAACTTTGATGGTAATTCATACGGTAATGGTATTAACGGAAAAACAGAAAACGGTGATGACGCAACTTTCTTCTTGGCGTATAACACTGATGCAGATAACACTTTCTATGTTGAAGGTGGCGTCGGTGTATTCAGCGTCTTAGACGAAGATTGGACGTTGAATTTCGAAGCGATTTTAGGTAATTATGACTGGCATAACCAAGCAAGCTTAAAAGCAGCCATTGGTTGGCAGCCAAATGATTGGTTTGCTTTGAATCTGTATGGAAGAATGGCTGTTTGGGATTCTGCAAACGGTAAGGATTTATCTTTCTGGCAGACGGATGCTGTTGATGGCGTGTTCCGTAAAATGGGTACAGCTAATATAGACAACTATTCCGATGCTTCCGTCGGTTTGCAGGCGATATTTATGTTCTAATATGGCTTAATTAATCTGGGTTCCTAAGAAAATTGGAACCCAGATTTTAATGGATGATTCTTTATATTTATTTATATAAAAGGTAAGATATGCGCAATTTTTTTATAGGATTATTTACCGTTTTTTTGGGGATGGTGCCTGTGTTTTCAAACGCATATGCAAACGGGTTAGAATCGGATACTTCTGATCCATTGTATATGTTGAATGAACAACATGTTTTATCAGAGACTACGCTTACGTATTGGGACAATGTATTGCGGTTGGGGCAAAGTGTATCTTATGGTATAAATAATCGTTTAACAATTGGGGCAAACGCTCACTTTCAGCAAGATTTTGATGGACCAGAAGATGGCTTCTCTGCCGTAGATCTTGGGGGGGTATATCGTGTTGGAACTGCGTCAGGAAATAGCGCAAATATAATATCAGATGTTTTATTAGGATTAAAAATAGGTGGTTCTTCAAGTGTTCGTACACCTTATTTTGCAGATTCTACATATTATGCCGGATATCGTTTTGGTCGTCAGTGGGCTGGTATGACTTTGGCGGCAACTATAAAGTCTAGTTGGATTTTTGATGACGATCGTGGAATGGCTTATATCGATGCAATACCCGAGGCTTATTTTAGAATTTCTCAAGATTGGCGTCTGGGGGCACAGTTCACGTTGCGTAAGGCAACTAATCCGCGTTATAACCAAGAATGGCTGGGTGGAAAAATAATACGTCAATATGGGCGCACTCAATATGCAGGGCATATAGATTATGAGTTTGAAAGTGATGATTTGCAAGTTGGGGTAAATGTAAACATATTGTTTTAGAATAATGTTATTAATATTTAATCCCGCATCTAAGCGGGATTTTTTATTGACTATTTTATATTTTGTGTAAAAATGTTGTAATTATGGTAAAAGAAAAAATAGCTTTTGTTTTTCCGGGTCAGGGGGCGCAATACGTAGGTATGGCGAAAGATTTGTTTGATGAATATGCTGTTGTTCGTCATACGTTTGAACAGGTATCTGATATTTCTAATAAAGATATAGCCAAAGTTTGTTTTTACGGACCAAATTATGCTTTAAATGATACAGAGATAACATCCCTTGGTACTTTTGCTCATTCCTTATCTATTGCTCGTATTATAGAAGATCATTTCGGAAAACCAATTTATAATATTGCTTATGCGATAACGGGGCATTCTATGGGGCAGTATTCGGCTTTATGTTGCGCTGGAAGTTTAGAGTTTAAAGATGTTATACGATTACTATCTGCTCGTTCTAAGTCAATGAAGAGTATCGATACAATAAATGGTGGTATGGCGTGTATAGCTGGTGCTAATAAGGAAGTGGTTGAAAGTTGTCTAGAACCAGCAAAAAAGTTTGGTTTTGTGGTTATATCTAATCATAACGCGCGTGATCAATTTACACTTAGTGGCGAAATTCCCGCATTGGATGCGGCCATCGCAGAGGCGAAGAAAAAAAATGTAAGAATCGCGAAACGTTTAAACATTTCTGTACCTGCACACTGTAAACTTATGGCAAAGACGCAAGGCATTTTACGTAGAGAATTAGATTCTGTAAATGTTTTGCCGCCAAAAACAAATTGGTTTTCAAATCAGACTGGTGCAATAATGGTAAACCCATTAGATGTTAAAGATGCGTTGGCAGATCAGATGACACATGGTGTGCGCTGGTTAGAAATTATGGAAAAATTTCCAGAGTATAAGATTTCTTCTGTTTATGAATTAGGACCAGGAAAAACTTTAAGTGGTTTGATAAAACACGCTAATCTTGGTATTCCTGCACAATGCACAGATAATTTAAAAAATGTTCGGGCAATGATTGAACAACTAGAAAAATTAATTATGCGATAATGTTTATGGGTTTAATTTTTTCCTTAGAGAATCCCAATATTCCAATCGTTTTTTTATTTCACGTTCAAACCCGCGTTCAATTGGATGATAAAATTTCTGACGCGTCATTGTTTCTGGAAAGCAATTTTGTCCGCTGAATCCGGATTCTGTATTTGGTTCATATATGTATCCAGCCCCATATCCCATTTCTTTCATCATTCTTGTCGGTGCATTTAGAATGTTTTTCGGGGGCATTAAACTTCCTGTGTCTTTTGCGGTTTGATACGCCGACATTTGTGCGCGATAGTTAGCCGTACTTTTTGGGGCAGTTCCTAAATATATTACTAATTCTGTTAAAGCCAGATCGCCTTCTGGGCTGCCCATTCTTTCATATATTTGCCATGCGGCAAGTGCTATTTGCATGGCGTTCGGATCCGCTAAACCTATATCTTCCATCGCAAATCTAGTAAGCCTACGAAATAGGTACATAGGGTCTTGACCAGACGTCATCATTCTGGCAGTCCAATATAAGGCCGCATCTGTATCGCTTGCACGTAACGACTTATGTACCGCAGATATAAGGTTATAATGTTCGTCACCTGTTTTATCAGAAAGGGGGGCTCTTTTTTGTATGGCCGTATCAAGCGCATCTGGTGTTAATTTCTTTTTGAAGTTCGCGTTTGATAAATACTCAATAGTATTTAATAGAAATCGTGCATCACCGTCAGACATTTGGGCTAGATGTAATTTAGCCGATTCGTCTAAAGGTAATTTTTTATTCAAGAATTTTTCTGCACGCGATATCAATGTAATTAAGTCTTCCGTTGATAATGGTTGTAAAACACCAACATGGCAGCGGGATAATAAAGCATTGTTTAAATTAAAACTTGGGTTTTCAGTTGTTGCACCCATAAATACAACAGTTCCGTCTTCAAGATATGGTAATAAAGTATCTTGTTGCGTTTTATTAAAACGATGAATTTCATCAATGAATAATAAAGTTGAGCGACCGATTTCACGGTTCATACGTGCAGCTTCCATGGCTTTTTTTATGTCCGCTGTGCCGGAAAATACAGCAGACATTGGGACAAAGTCCATATCTACAGATTTGGCCAATGCTCGTGCAATTGTTGTTTTTCCACATCCCGGGGGACCCCATAGAATCAAATTTGATAATTTATGGTTATCTACCATTCTGCGCACAAGACCGTTTTCACCTAAAAGTTGTGGTTGCCCGACAATTTCGTCTATTGTCGATGGGCGCATTAAATCTGCAAGCGGTCTGTTTTCAGTCGGCATATGTTTTACTTTGATTTTATTTGATGTTTATTTGTGATATAATAAAGTTTAGTAAATAACAGTGGGGTTTTCAATTGGTAAGTGTAAATAAAGATTCTTCCGAATTTGCGTTAGCTGTGGCTAACCTTGCGGCAGCAGCAATTTCCGCAAATCCACAAATGACGATGGAGCAGGCTGTACGTAGTGCACGTGAAAGTTTACGTGGGGCTTCCGTCAGCCCGCAGCAAATATCCGATTCTGTGCGTCCAGATAAAATTCAGTGTTTAGAAGATGGTACTTGGCATGTCATGTTACGGCGGTATGTAAAAAGAAAATTTGGAATGACACCACAACAATATCGGCAGAAGTGGGGGCTGCCAGAAGATTATCCTTTCGTTGCACCAAATTATTCGGTACGTAGATCTAAAATAGCAAAAAAAACAGGGCTTGGTAAAAACAAGGATTAATTATGAATGAGAAGTTTATAAAAGCTGTTAGAACGCCAGAAGAAGCGGCAAAAAAATTACGTAAATTTATAGAAAAGAAAAAGCCGCTTGATTATGTTCAACAATCCCGTCAAAAAAAAGAAAGGAACGGTGATAAAAATCCTTACTCAATGTTTATTGATTCCGCAGAAGTTCTGGGTTTAAGTGCCGCAAAATTTACTGCGTGGTTGGCGGCCGGGGGCAGTCAATTTTTGCTTACGCTGGCACGCTGGTTGACGATGGATAATGTTTTCTTGCGCAAAATGGAGAAAAAATTTGAATCAATAAATGTTACTAAAAATAAGGACGGGAAAAATAAAAAGCTAGCGGTTATTTTAAAAGAATATCCAACTTCATCTGCATATGTTTTGTGGTTGCTTAGTTTGGTTGCCGTTGCTGGTTCCGGATATCTAACGGCAGAGATAGCACCCAAAGCTATTAGTAACTATAAAGAAAAACGTTTGGCTAAAGAGGCAGAAAAACAAGCCCAGGGTACATATAGAGCTTTTTTAAATAAGGTTCAACCAATAGTTCCGTTTCTTATTGCTGATTTAATTGCGAAAGAGGGCGTCCATGTAGATAAAAAAACTGGATTGCATACCCCATATTTTGATTCGGAAAATATTGCAACAATTGGTTTCGGATCGACAAAATTAAAAAACGGCAGAAGGGTTACAAAGGATACTCGACCAATAACGACAGAAGAAGCATATGAGTTGGCCCGTTGGCATTTAGAAGAAGAAACTTTTTTCGTTTTATATTGTTATGATGTTGCTTTAGATAATGTAAATATAAATTCTACGGAAGAAGCATTAGCCTTGTCGTCAATGTGCTATAATGCTTATTCTAAGATCATAGAAGATAAGACAGACATAAATAGTCAAAAAAGATTTGCAGAGTTAAGAAAACTATATGGCGAATATGGTTATTCTGTTACCGATGATGCGGTACGAAAAGTTTTTGAGGAATATCCGATAATAAAACCAACCAGTTTCGGAAAGCTTTGGGTAGAAGGGGCAGATAAAGAACAACTTGCCGATGCCTTAGGTGGATTCTTGAGAAATGGACGAGGTATTTATTGGCGGCGTTGGTTAGAAGCAGGCTTGTTGACTGGGGATATAAAACCAGAAATGTTATTGAACTGCCCAACAAATGGAATGTATGAATTCTTTTGCGTAATGGGACAAAAGAAAAGTTCGTTTTTTACAGGTGAAGCTGGTAATAGAAAAGTAAATAAAAATACATATAAAATATTTGAAGAATGGTTGAAAAATCCTGTTAATGCGAAGGGAGAAAGTTTAAAGCATTGGAAAAAAGTTTCGGATTATATGCCCGAAGATGTGGTTGATTTCTGTCAGAAAGGCGAATGTAAGTTAAACAATAAGAATTTTAAACAATTTGTGAAAACAAGAGAAGAAATTTCAAACGAAACTTATACTATGGGGTATGACGAACAATATAAAAAAGCTATAAATGCGTATAAAGAAAAAGATTATAAAAGCGCGGCCAAGAAGTTTGAACAAATGTTAGAAGATTATCCTAATAATGCTTTATTGCATAATGATTTGGCTGCTACGTATAATCACTTGGGACGCTATGAAGAAGCAATCATACACACGCGTAAAATATTACACGAAATAGGTGATAAAAGCCAATATGCTGCTGCGCAGTATAATGCAGGTTTCGCATATGAAAAACTTGGTGATTTTGATAGGGCTTTGATGAATTATAATTTATCCGTTGAAAATGGAAACCTTAACGTTCGTAAAGATATAGAAAGGGTAAAAAAACTTAGGTCAAAACAGACTATCGCTTTTCGTAATGCCGCAAAAAATATATCTGATATAGATTTTGTAGAGGAACAAATTTTATATAATAATGTTAAAAAATCTGGGAAGATGGCATGAAAATTTATGTAAATTATAATGATAAGCGTTGGCGTAAATATAAAATTAATTTTGAAAAAATTGCGCTTGCTGCAGTAATGGGCAATCGTCCTGATTCGGAAGTATCTATAATCTTAACAAACGATAAAGAAATTCATAAGATAAATCGTGAGTATCGAAATATAGATAAACCTACAAACGTTTTATCATTTGAACTAGGTGATGATATTTTATTAGGGGATATTTATATATCTTTGGATACTGTTTTAAAAGAAGCAAAGGAAGAAAATATATCTTTGTCAGATCATACGGCGCATATGGTTGTACATGGTATGTTGCATCTGCAGGGGTATGATCATATAAAAGAAAAAGATGCAGAAGTAATGGAAAATAAAGAAACAGAAATTTTAAAAGGTATGAATATAAAAAATCCGTATGCGTCTGATTATAACGCATGCAAGAATTCTTCATGTTGTCCCGGAAATAAATTTTTTTCATGGTTACATTCTTTAAGAATACGTGAAAATTCTATTTGGCAATATTTAATAATGTTTTTATTAGGGGCAATTGCTTCACTTGGTTTTGCACCTTTTCATATATGGTGGGCTACATTAGTTGCGATTGCGGCGGCATATAAAATATCTATATGTGGGACTAATAGATCAAGTCTGGTAAAAACTTTTTTACAAATTTTGCCGTTCAGTGCCGCTTATGCTATATCAATGTTTTGGTGGGTTGTAAACTCTATATACGTTGTACCTGAATTGGCAGCGCAATTTGCTGTGTGGACTTTGCCGGCTCTTATAGGAATAGGTATTGTGGGCGGAATAATTTTTGCAATTCCTTTTGTTGTGATAAGGCGTATGTGCACGTTTCCTGCATGTAGAGCGTTTTTATTTGCTGCAATTTGGGTGTTGATTTTGTGGTTAAGGGAATGGCTGTTTACGGGTTTCCCCTGGAATCCACTTTCTAACATTTTAATGCCTTTCCCTGTTTTGGCAAATTCTATGTCTTTATGGGGCGCTTTGGGAAGCTCTTTTGTGATAATAGGATTGCTTGCTTCGATTGCAGAGTTAATTGGAAATCATAAAGATAAAACTGTATGGGGTACTTTTTGTATTTTTATAGTTCTAAGTATTTTAGGCGTCGGCTATGGTTATAAAAACATTCATTTGGCAAAAAATGTTGATGTAGATAGCCCAATAATTAGAATCGTTCAACCGGCTCGTAGCGCAGTGCAAAAAGCTACTCATTCCCGAGAAGAAGCATTAAAAAATGCAACAGAAAATGTAAAGTTTTTAATAAACTTGGCTTCTGCATCTGGGAACATTGATTTGGTTGTTTTCCCAGAAACTTCTTATCCTTTTATTGTTCTTGATGGGGATGATATGCCGATTTCCGTCGCATTAAATAATAATATCATTATTGGTACTAATTTTTATTCTTCTGGAAATTTATATAATTCAATGATTTTCGCGACACCAGATGGTGAAATTCAAAAAATATACAGTAAATCTCATTTGGTTCCCTTCGGAGAATATAGACCTTTCGGTGACATAATTCCGACACCTGGGCAATTATCAAAAGGTAATGGACCAGAACTTATAAGTATTAATGTACATAATAAGAATTTTACTTTCGTACCAGCAATTTGTTATGAAATAATCTTTTCAGACTCTTTGGTTCCATCGGGAAAGCAACCTGATGCAGTTATAAATATTACGAATGATACTTGGTTCGGTAATACCCCCGGAACGTATCAGCATCTTGATATGGTTCGCAGGTATGCAATAGAATCAGGTTTGCCTATAGTCAGAGCAAATTATTCTGGAATCAGTGCTTTCATAACATCTTATGGAACTATTATATCCGAAATACCTGTCGGAAAATCTGGTTATATGGACGGCGTTATAGGTGGCGCTCATTTTACCCTATATCGGGAAATTGGACGGGATGGTTGGATTGTAATAATATTATTATTTTCATGTATATGCACCATATCTTTGTATGCACTAAAAAAACAAAGATAGGTTATTGAGAAACTTTATTTAAAATCCATATCCTAATTGCTGAAGACAAATTTGTTCCGGGTGCTCTGTTATCGTCAATGTATTCTATTATTGACGCAATTGATTTTTTCTCATCGTGTGCAATTTTCTTTAGAGATTCTATAAACTCGTATTCTAAAGAAATACTTGTTTGGTGACCTGATAAAGATACTGATAGTTTTCTCATTTTATATATTCCCCGCAATAAGGCAATCCATCATGGCTTTATAAGGGTCTTCATACTTACGAAGTTCGTTTAAATTTATATTATCTAGCATAAAGCAAGAACCAAATGAATCGAAAGCAAACCAAAACAGGTCGTTCCGGCCAAATACAGTTTTACCGTGTAACCGAGAAAAAGATGTCAGTTCTTTATTTATGTCTGAAATACTAGGAATAGGGTATTTATTACCACGAGAAACCTCTTGCGGACCAAAAATGTACCCATTTCCAAGATTTATGGAACCGCATTGCAAATATAAATCTATTATGAATTGCGGTAATATAGCAGAATGCATGTTTTGTAATGAAGAATTCGTTAACGTTATTAATTTTGGTGAAACACCTGGGGAAAGCTTTGCACCTTGAGATTTTATTGAAGATAAAAATTCAGAACACTTCATTTATTAGCTACTTTTTTATTGTTCCATACCACGCGCTGCTACGATTTGTGCAGCTATTTGACTTAACCTGTCTTCTGTTGCGTTACCACCGTCCCCACCGGATATATTATTTAAAGAAATATAAACTTTTTTTGACGGGTTAGGTAACCATACAGTTTTTGCACCACTTTGTTCTATTATAAATTGGTCAAGTCTCTGGGAATTAGGAAATGTATGACACATGAACAAATTTTTTATTTCTAATTTCCCACCCCAGATAAGCGGAATTCGAAAACGTATAGAAAGATTCTGAGGTATTTTTTTCCCCATAATTAACGACATGAATTCGTCTTGGGTTAAATTCATTAAGGCTAGTTGTTCCACAGAATCAGTCAACGTTTCAATGAATTCGTGACATAGTTTTTTATATGTTATAAACCAATTAGAAGCAACTTTAACAGGTGCCGGGTGAAATTCCATTATGGGCATATCACCCATATTCATGTCTTTTAAGCGTTTCTCAGCCGTATCCTTTGTCAGTTGCATTATATTTTACCTATGTGAGTTATAACGGCATCTATATATTGAGAATATGCCTCAAACATTCCGTCATCATCATCTGGAATAGGTGGGTTTTTAATATCTTCCATATATTTACGCAATTCATCAATTGAATTAAACATTAGTATATCTTGAAATTCCGATATACCAGCGTCTGGAGCAAAAAGTGCAAAACCATTTATAGATATTTCCGTCTCGTCTAAAGTATCTGCAAATACGCGTTGGAACTTTTCTATTATTTCACGTACTTGCGTTGTTTTTACACCTATGCATCCAAGCCACATCGTTTCATTCGTACCAATCGCGATTAATGATGTTTTAATACCGTTAACCATGGTATTAGGTTTTACTGTATACCCAGCATTACTAAATATTGTACGTAGTTCTGTTAAATAAATATCATTATTATCAGGTTCTTTTTTGGGGCCTTGTAATGTCGGAGCAGGTGATTGTGTGGGCATAAAAGTATTATTTAAAGATGGAACAACCAACCGTGGAGGACGTACACCAACATAAGAAGGAGTAGATGTATTTTGTGTTTTTGAAGGTTGTACTTCTGCTGGTAATATATCTAACGTCGATGCATCTTCGTTTTTTTGCGGTAAGTTATTTTGAATTGGCGCTGTGTTTGTCGTAGTTTTTTTTATCTTCATAATTGGCATTCTGATTTTTCTGATGCGCGGCCGCAAAATCAAATATATACCAAAGATCGCAATGAATATTGTTATTGCAATTGATACATAAAAACTGACTTTAACAGGGGCGTTTGTTGCCTGCAATGATGCGGCATATTCCCAGTGAGAAGCAGAAAAAACGTTAAACCCAAATACAGTATTGAACCAAAAACTGGTCCCAAGGGTTACGGCCAGTACCCATAAAGTACATAATAATATGTTGTCTAGACGAATTCTCATTTGATTTTAATTATATCACATTTATGATAAAGTAAAAAGAACAATGATTGATATGGATAAGATTCTTGAAAATGTTTCTGAACCAGCTTTATGGTGTGGAATGGATATTGAAGCGACAGATCTGGCACGCGTTGCTTCGATCGCCATAGAAAATAAAGTTTCACCGATATCTGTTGGACCAAATTCTGTTTCAATATTGTGGCCGTGGTTAGAGGGTAAAAATATAAAAATATATTCTCGTTTTTATTTTGATGGCAAAGAAAATCAAGCGTCTATTATATCAGAGAAAATAAATTTTACTTTTAAGCATGGGGCGGATGGGGCTCAGGTTTTTGTTTCTAGACGGAATTTAAACGATTTTGTATCTCAATTATATTTAATTCGCGATGATTTATTCTTTAATAAAGATATATTTATAGGTTTAAATATAAACGAAATAGATGCGTTTGAATGGAATGAAATATTTTCTTCACTAGAAAAAATGCGCGCTACAGGTTTAATTTTAGTATTGGCTAAAGATGACGGGGATAAGTCTGATTTCGTCGGTCGTGTTTATTCTGCATTATCTGCTTTGAATAATAAAAATATTAAATTGCATTTTGTTTTAGGAATAAAACCATATAGGGTAGAGCAAGTAGTTCGTTTGGTTAAATCTATGGCAACAGAAATAGAACATAATTTGAAATTTTTCATAAATGCTTAGTTCTTTAGAAGCAAATACTTTGGAACCGTAGTTCCGGCTTTGTTTTTTTCTTGATAGCGTGTATGTATTGTTTTTATATCGGGGGTACAAATAAAAAGTTTTGTTAGTTTTGCTTGGTTTATAATCCAATCAAAATATTCCCAATGGTCAGTACCAATTATTATTTCACCGTTTCGTGTAAGATGTTTTGATAAAAGCATTAAGAAATCAGCATTTAAAAGCCGTCTTTTTTCATGTCTTGCTTTCGGCCAAGGGTCTGGGTGCAGAACCCATATTTGTTCGAATTTCGAATCGGTATCACGTAAAAAATCGCGAACATCATCCGGAAAAATCCGTATGTTTTTATATTCAGAACGAATCGAATTCGATTCGTCTGTTATTGCGGATAATAGAGAAGCAACGCCATTCATAAATGGTTCTGCGCCGATTATAATTTTATCCGGGTTTTCCCGGCTAATTTCACGTAAATGTTCACCTGAACCGAAACCAATTTCTAAAATTAAACCGGTGTTTGTTGGTAAGCCTACAGGCTGTATCGCAGGCAACACTGTATCCAGCAACGTATTCTGACGTGCAGATAATTTTTTGCCGTGCCGGCGTCCAAAAGTTCTTATCTCTTGTTTTTCCATATATTTAGTATAAAATTCAACTTATATGAATACAAGGTAAATGTAATGGAATACCCTAAAATTATTAAATCAGACGGCTTTACATTGGAAAAAATTGCGCCTACATTTGAAAATGCGCGCAAGGTTTTTGAAGTCGTTGATGCAGAACGCGATTCTTTGCGCCAATTCTTATCGTGGATTGACGAAACGCGTTGCCCAGAAGATTTGTTCATGCATATTTATAAGGTTTCTAAAACAGATAACGGATCTTATTACATAAAGTACGACGGTAAAATAGTCGGTAATGTTGGAGTGGACATTAGTTCTAAAAAAAATAAAATCGCAGAGATTGCATATTGGTTATCTGGCAAGTATACCGGTCGTGGTATCATGACGCGTTGTGTTAAAAAGTTAGAAGAGTTCGCTTTTAAAAATATGGATGTGAACAGAATAGAAATTATTATGGAAACAGAAAATATAAAATCTGAGGGCGTTGCAAAGCGGGCAGGTTATGTATGTGAGGGTATTCGTCGTCAAAGTTATTTGATTCATGATAAATTAAAAGATGTTTTTACATATTCGAAATTAAAGTCAGAATGGGAAAAGGAAAATAAAAATGCGTAAAGGTTTGTCTGCAGATTTAATTACTCGTGTATTAGGGGGGGGGCCAAAATATACTTTGGCAGAGTTAGAAGAAAAGTACCCACCACGTAATTTACCAGAAGGGGCCTTTGTAACCCGCTTTTCACCAAGCCCTACGGGATATATGCATATCGGCGGTTTGTACATGTCTTTGATTGATTATAAATTGGCAAAGCAAACTGACGGTGTATTTATGCTGCGTATAGAAGATACAGATACCAAGCGTGAAGTAAAAGATGCGGCAAAGATTATTGTAGATTCTATGAAACGATTCGGTTTTGAATATAATAATGATGAAGTATATGGACCTTACTATCAGTCGCAACGCAAGGATGTTTATCGCAGTGTCGCAGCAGATTTGTTGGCACGTGGATTGGCGTATCCTTGCTTTTTGACGGCAGAAGATATGGAAAAAATTCGTGAAAATCAAAAGAATGCAGGATTCGCAACGGGTATTTACGGCGAATTTGCACGTGATAGAGATATTTCAGAAGAAGATATAATTCGTCATTTGGATGCAGGTGAGGTTCCGTCAATTCGCTTATATTCTACTGGTAATCCTGATAACAGAATTTTCTGTAAAGATGCAGTGCGTGGTTCTATCGGTTTCCCAGAAAATAACGAAGATATTGTTTTGATTAAGTCAAATGACGGTTTGCCAACGTATCATTTTGCGCACCTGTGTGATGACCACTTTATGCGTACAACACACGTTGTTCGTGGTGAAGAATGGCTGCCTTCTTTTCCTTTGCATACTCAAATGTTTCGCATGATGGGGTGGACGCCACCATTATATATCCATACTGCGACAATTGATAAGATTGATCCAGAAACTGGTAAACAAAGAAAGTTGTCCAAGCGCCATGACCCAGAGGCAAACGTTGCGTTTTTCTTAGCAGACGGTTGGCCGACAGAGGCGATAATAGATTATCTGGGCAATATTGCTGCATCTGGTTATGAAGAGGCGAAGGTTAAAGGGCAGGTTAAATCTTTTTGGGATTATGAATTGCGCCCAAAGAAAATACCTATGTCTGGTGTCTTGTTTGATAACAGAAAATTAGAATGGTGGGCAAAAGAATATATTGCTACTTTGCCGGTTGATGAATTGGTAAAGCGAGTTCGCGATTGGGCGGATGAATATGACCCACAATGGGCGGCACGAATCGGTGACAATCCAGAATATTTAAAAAATATTTTGGCGATTGAACGTGATAACCCGAAGCGCATCCGTAAAGATTTTATTACTTGGAAACAGACTTTGCAGGAAGTGTCTTATTTCTGGGATGATTTGTTCTTGTCGAACAAAGAATATGAATTTAACAAAGATTTATTGTCTGCATTTTTATCAACATTTGATATTTGTGATGATAAAGACACTTGGTGGGCAAAGATTGTTGCCATTGCCGCTGACAAAGGTGTAAAAAACGGCGATGTTGCGATGAATTTGCGTGTGGTGTTGACCGGTCGCACAAATACACCCGATTTGTATTCTATAATGCAGGTTATGGGTACGGATAAGGTTGTTAATCGTATAAAGGATGTAATTAATGGTTAAATCAAAAAAAATTGTTCGGGCTAAGTTAAAGGCGGTTAAATCAGATTCGCGTGGCAGTCGATTGTTACGTATATTACGTGCCACAGGTTTATTTCGTTGGGAACGTCCAAGTACGAAATCAGAAGAGGTGGTTAATATATTAACTCATGGCATAGGTATCGGTTTAGCAATAGCTGGCCTAACTTTGTTGGTGGTTTTTGCTTCGTTGAAGGGCGATCCCTGGGCAATAGTTTCTTGTGCCATATTTGGGTTGACCATGTTTACTTTATATTTTGGGTCGACAATGTGTCATGCAACAATTGGTAAAAAAAGTGAATGCTTTTTTGAGGTATGGGATAGTGCGGCAATTTATGCTTTAATAGCTGGTACATACACGCCGTTTTTATTGGTGAATTTGCGTGGGTGGATTGGCTGGACAGTTTTCGGCATTTTATGGGCGATTGTGATATTCGGTTCAATCATGAAAATACGTAACCCGAAACAGCAACCTAAGTGGATGGTTGCATTGTATCTAATTATGGGATGGACTTTGCTATTTATTTTGCCTGCAATGTTATACCATATTCCATCGCGTGGTTTGTGGTTTATATTGGCGGGGGGGCTTTCTTATTCAATCGGGGTATTTTTCTATCTGTGGCGTAAGATGAAATATTCTCATGCAATTTGGCATTTATTTGTAATCGCTGGTAGCGTATGCTTCTTTTTCGCTGTACTGTTTGGTTGCATTATAGATTTATAAAAATGACTTGTCGTAGATGGATTTTTTTTATATTATCAGTATATAAGTTATGATAAAAAGGCAAAAGTATGTATATTTTAAATGCGATAAAGAAATTTAAATTTCTGGGTTTGCTATGTGCCTGTGTAATAGGAATTGTTGTTATGCCAAATAAGGCCGCTTTGGGGGCATGGACATATTGTGATGATTGCTATAAGTGTGTGCTTTGGGATTCTACATTTGGATGTCTAAAGTGTGAATATGATGAAGCTTATTGTGGAAGTGAAGGGGCGTGTACAGGAAATCAAGTATGGGATCCTGTTTTAGAAAAATGTGTGTGTGATCCTTATCCTATGTGTATGGAAGGCCAGATTGTAAATGAAGAAACTTGTGAGTGTGAGGGTGAGCCAGGTGGCGAAGTGGCTTTTTGCGAAGACGGTTTTTATTCTGCAAATGGCGAATGTTTACCTTGCCCGGTTGTAGATAACTTTACCGTTATAAATAGTGTTTATCCATGTGGTGGACCACATATTGCGGAAGATATGCTAGATTCTATATTAGGGTGCTTTTATGGTGGCGGCGGAAGTTGTACATATGATGACAATTCCGGTACATTTATATTTACAGATAACTGTTTTTATTCAGAATAGTGGAATAAGCAAGTTTATTTGACATTATTGGTTTTAAGTACTAACATTGATTTATCATGAATAGGTTTATTGTATTTTTTGCTACAACTACAACAACCCCCACGGGGGTGTAGATTCTATTTGCGGTTTTAACCGCACAGTGTAATAATCAATAACAATTTAATTTTATTTATATAAATAAAAAGGTTTTTATTATGGCATATCCTATTGAAACGATTCGTCATTCTTTGGCGCATGTTATGGCGGCAGCAGTACAAAAACTGTATCCAGATGTAAAATTTGCTGGGGGACCGGCGATTGAAAACGGGTTCTATTACGACTTTGATACGGAACATAGATTTTCTGAGGAAGATTTTGAGAAAATAGAACAAGAAATGCGTTCACTGATCAAATCAAATGGTCGATTTGAACAACGTAACGTATCTTTGGAAGAAGCAAAACAAATTTTTGCCGATCAACCGTATAAGATGGAATGGTTGAACGAATATGATGCCGCGGGGGAACAGTTGTCTATATATACTTTCCGCGACTTCATAGACTTATGTCGCGGACCGCACGTTGAAAGCTCAAAAGACTTGCCACGCGATTCGTTTAAGGTTCGCAATGTTGCGGGGGCGTATTGGAAAGGCGATGCAAAAAATAAAATGTTGCAACGTATTTATGTAGACGCGTTTGCTTCTAAAGAAGAATTAGAACAATTCTTAAAAATGCAAGAAGAAGCTGCAGGACGTGATAATCGTAAGTTAGGTAAAGATATGGATTTATTCCATTTTGAACCAGATTATGCACCAGGGGCGGTATTCTGGCATGATAAGGGATATAAAATTTACCGTAAATTAATTGAATATATCCGTCATCGTCAGGAAAAAGCAGGATATTTAGAAATTTCTACTCCGTCCGTTATGGATCGTTCTTTATGGGAACGTAGCGGTCACTGGGCTAAATATGGTGAACATAATTATTCTGGTAAAACTCAGGATGGTAAAACTTTCTGCGTAAAACCAATGTCTTGCCCAGGCGGAATGTTAGTATTTGGTCAGGGAATTAAGTCTTATAAAGATTTGCCTATGTATTTGGCCGAGTTTGGTAAAGTTAATCGTTATGAAACTGCTGGTAGTCTGTCTGGGTTGATGCGCGTTCGTGAATTTACTCAAGATGATGCTCATATTTTCTGCACGGAAGAGCAATTAGAATCCGAAGTCGTAAAAGTGTTGCGTTTTATTAAAGATATTTATGGTAAGTTTGGCTTTGATAAGATTTCTATGAAACTAGCAACCCGTAAAGAATCTGAATTTCGTATAGGGTCTGATGAAATATGGGACAAAGCAGAAGGGGCTTTAAAACATGCGTTGGATGCAAATGGAATTGAATACGAAATTGCAGAAGGTGATGCAGCATTCTATGGACCGAAAATTGATAATTACTTGAAAGATGCGCTGGGGCGTACATGGCAGTGTGGCACAGTACAATTAGACATGAATTTACCGGAAAGATTTGATTTGTCTTATATCGGTGAAGACGGTGAAAAGCACCGTCCAATTATGTTGCATCGTGCTATGTTAGGATCTATTGAACGTTTTATGGCGATATTGTTAGAATCAACCGGTGGAAACTTGCCTTTGTGGTTGTCACCAGAACCGGTTGTTGTTACCCCTATTTCTGAAAAGTTCCGTGATTATGCAGAAGCTATAGTTGATGCTTTGCATGATGCTGGTATATATGCACGGGCTGATTTACGTGACGAGAAGGTTAATTATAAAATCCGTGAATTATCTTTGGCAAAAACACCAATTATCGCGGTGGTTGGTGAAAAAGAAATGGCGGACAAAACCGTAACTTTACGTCGTCTTGGGGTAGAAAAGCAGGAAGTAGTAAAACTGGATGACTTTATATCTCAGATGAAAGACGCGGTAAAGATGCCGGCATAAATAAAAAAATATGGCGCGTTTTAAACGCGCCATTATAATATAATTAAAACAAAGGAAGCTAAAATGAAGAAAGCGGTTTTATTAGCGGCAATATTTATAATGCCGATGATGGTATCTGCGTGTGCGTCTAAATGCGAAACGGAACCTATTGTAGAAGAAAATCATAAATTAATTGTCCCACCAAATTTCGGACAGATGCCAAAGTAATTATATTGATATAATCTTTGGAAAATACGGTTTTTTATGATATAATTAATTATAAAGAACTATGGGGGAATCCTGATGAATAACGACGATAATTTAGATTTATTGGATTTAAATGATGATGCAGATTCAATAGATGCATTACCTGATGCTGCGCCTTTTGCAACACCGCGACCAAAAAAACCATGGTTATTGATGGGGGTAGGGGTGCTGATCATAATATTGGCGACATATGTAATAATTCGCATAGTCGGTGGGGATTCCGCTTCTACTATGGAAGTTAACTTAGACGCACCTGCTGTAGTGGTTGAGGGCGCTGATCCGAATGCACCTTTGGTGGTTGGACCCGCACCAGATATTCATCCAGTACCGCAACAACCTGTAAATGTAGTACCTGCACCACAACCGGTACCACAGCAACCTGCCGTAGAACCTACGCCGGTGGCACCACAACCAGTTGTGCAGAATGCTACCCCGGGGGTTCCTGTGCGCGTTATAGATGATAGAAAGGACGTTACATTTAATCCGAATAAAGTTGCAGATAAGCAGCCTGTAAAATCAAGCCCTAAAAAATCTGTGACGAAATCGGCTTCTCAGCCGGCACGTCGTACACAAACACAACGTGCGCAGACGGCTCCGAAAGCTTCGGCTTGGTATGCCCAGATTGGTTCGTATAGTACAAGGGCTTTGGCAGAATCTGGTCAGCGTAAATTACAGAATTCTCATAAAACTTTGTTCTCTGGACATCAACCGGTAATTTTGGCGGCTGTGTTGCCAAATGGTACGACTGCCTATAGATTACGCGTCGGTTTTAATGCGGCTGCAGACGCTAATAATTTCTGTCGAAATGCAAAGGCCGATGGTTTAGAGTGTTATGTAACAAAGTAATTATAAGGGGTAGATAAATGTTTGGACGGTTTGGTTGGGCGGAGATACTTGTTGTTGTCGTTTTAGTTTTAATTTTGTTCGGACATAACAAAATACCAGGCATGATGAAAAATCTTGCAGATGGAATAAACGTCTTTAAGAAAGAATTAAAGACTAAAGAAGATTCGAAAAGCGTGACTGAAAAAAAAGATGACAATAAAAAATCTGTTTCAACATCGAAAAAAAGTACAGCTAAAAAAACGGTAAAGAAAAAAACTAAAGTTAGCGTGGTTAAGCAAAAATAAATGAATTTCGGTGTTAAGAAATTGGAATTTATATAATTTAAAAGACCGGCATTTACCGGTCTTTTTTATATTAAGTTGTTAATATCGTTAACTACGTTTTTCGTGTTCTTCCTGTTCGTCAATTGTCATTGTTGCCAAAGGACGAGCCAGCATACGAGAAATACCAATTTCTTCACCAGAAACAACGCTGTAACCGAAAGAACCATTTTCTATTCTTTCTAGTGCCGCATTTATTTTTTTTAATAAGTTATTATCTCGTTCAGACATACGTAAATTCATAGTAATTTCTTGCTCGAACGTAGCGTTGTCCGATTCGTCGCCAACACCGGCACTGTCATTCTTTTCGGCCATACGTACGGCACTTAAAGTAGAATTTGCATCATGTAACAATTCTTCTTTTTGCGCCATCAGTAATTGATAAAAATATGCTAATTGCTGTGGGCACATGTAAGGTTCAGATTTTTTCGGCACATATTTTGCCGGTAATTCAATATTTTTATAATTTTGTACTGCCATCTTTAGGATCCTTTTATTTCACGTATCCAATCCATAAGAGTCTCTTCGTCCATTAAACCTGTACGAGCCTCTATTAATTCACCGTTTTTAAATGCCAATACGCTTGGTATGCTACGAATACCAAATTTTGCCGGCGTACGGCGGTTTGATTCGTCAATTTCAAATTTAACGAAAGTAACGTCCTGAACTTTTTCAGAGGCAGATTCAAATATTGGACCAAACATACGGCATGGACCGCACCAATGTGCCCAGAAATCTACCAACGCAATGCCAGAATTCGTTAACGATTCAAAGTTTGCGTCGTTTGCGTGTTCCAAAGCCATTTTTAACTCCTTCCTTGTTGATATTTTTCACGAGTGTATTATAATCGCCACAAAATGCAAGAGAAATCATAAAATGAATAATATCATATACTTAGATGCTGCTGCTTCGGCACTTAAACCCGAATCTGTAATAAAAGCAGAAATGAACTTTCTGCAGAATTCATATGCTAATGCGGGAAGAGGGGTTTGCTCTCGTGCTGTGAACGTTGATGCAACTGTGGCTCGCGTTCGTAAAAAAGTTGCTGATTTCATAGGCGCTGAATCTGAAACTCAGATCATTTTCACGTCTGGTACTACTGACGGTATGAACAGAATCGCAAGAATAATTAACGATTCTGTTTGTGGCGAAAATCTGAAAAACAAAACCATTATGGTATCAGATTTGGACCATCATTCGGCTCGACTGCCGTTTGAGGTTTTATGGGATTCTGTTGGGTGTAAAATCGTTCTGTGTCCGATGGACAAAGAATACAATTTGACATGTTCAGATTTACCACGGGCTGATGTTTTTGTAATAACAGCTATGTCAAATGTTTTAGGCATTGCACAAGACGTTTCTGGTTTGATTTCTGCGGCACGTAAAAAAAATCCAAATGTAATTACTATTGTTGATGCTGCGCAATATGTCGTGCATGAAAAAATTGACGTGCAAAAGTGGAATTGTGATTTTATGTGTTTTTCTGCGCATAAAATAGGGGCTGATACGGGACTTGGTATTTTGTATATGAAAGAACCTGACCGTTGGGTGTCGCCGGATAAATTCGGTGGCGGTATGGTGTCCAGAATAATTGGCAGTGCTGCTTCACATAGTTATGATATTAAATGGGAACCAGCACCAGCTAAGTTTGAAGCGGGTACATTGCCGCTGACTCAAATAATTGGATTAGAACAGGCGATTGACCATTTGATTTCGCATCGACCAAATTTAGATTTAATAAAATATTTACATGATAGATTTTCAAAAAATGAAAATATTAAAATAATTACTAGTCGCGATTCTACTATGTTCACCTTTTACCCGAAAAATATGCATATATTAGACTTTGGGATAATGGCGGGTACAATGGGATTATGTTTGCGGGTCGGCAATATGTGTGCTGGGTGGTTGCATAATTTAATGGGGTTGGCTGGTACAGCAAGAATTTCTGTTGGTTATTGGAATACAAAGGATGACGTTGAAAAAGCGGCAAAAATTATAGAAAAAGTGGTTAATTAAAATGGCTGCGTTGACAAAAGAAAATGTTATAGAAGTTTTAAAGACTATATATGATCCTGAAATACCAGTAAATATTTGGGAATTGGGCTTGATATATGATATTTCTATATCTGATTTAGAAGTTAATGTCAAAATGACTTTCACAAGTCCCACTTGTCCGATGATGGAAGAATTATTACAGCAGGTTCATGATAGCGTTTCCGCTATATCTGGTGGTCGTGATGTAAAAATTGATTTAGTTTGGGATCCACCTTGGGATTTAACACGTATGTCCGATAAGGCGCGTATAGAGTTAGATTTAACAGAGCAGGGGTGGTAAAATAAAATGCAATATGCGGAAATGAAAAATATTTTATCACTAATATCAAATCCAGTTGATAAATTAGAAATGGTAATGGATTTCGGTAAGCGTATGCCGGAAGTCCCAAAAGATGCTATTTGTAATGAAATTGATGGTTGTGCGTCTTATGCCGAGATTTGTTATAAAGGTACGAATTTTTATGGGCGTGCCGATTCGGTATTAGTCCGTGGAATTGTCGCAATAATTACAGCAATGGTTGACGGGAAAACGCCTGAAGAAATAAAAAATATGGATTTATTAGGTGAGTTTTCTTCACTGAATATTAATCTTGGAACCGGTAGATTAGGTGGTGTTAATTCTATGATTAGTTTTTTGCAGAATTTGTGATAAGATTACTATGAATAATGGCGAGCGTTAAAAAATGGGCGAATCAAAGAAGATGTTACATATAGGTTTCTGGGCAGTTTGCTTGGCGTTTATGCTGTCTGCTGTGTTACAAGTATGTTATCGTACACAAAATAAAGTTCGTAATCGTGTTCGATCCGCAATAGTTCAGACTCAGCAGGATATTGCTGTCGCCCAGGCCGATTTTGCATCATATGTCAGACCGGAAATTTTGCGTAATATAGTGACAAGTGTTTATCCAAAAGCAGAAGCTATAGGGTATAGAAAACATATATCTGTTTATGATTTACCTGTAAAAGAAGAACTCGCCCAGAAATAAGCAATGTTTGAAATCGGAAAGGATATTTTTAAACATGGTTTTTTAAGTGCCTCTAGTGATAGAAAGGGGCATCGACGTATGCGTATAATTTATTATTTCTTTGTCGCTGCTTTTGTACTATTCGTGGGAAGAACTTTACAATTAGGAGTAGAAGGAACGGATCGATCTCGTCGTGCGGGGGCAGATGGTGCTTGGATGGTTCAGCGGGCTGATATCGTCGATAGGAATGGGGATATATTAGCTAAAAATATCATGTCTGGTCATATAACTTTACGACCACCATATGTAAAAGATAGAGATAAAGTTGCTGAAACTATACACAATATTTTGCCATATGAATATACTTTGGCTCAGGCTTTAGGACTGGTTAATTCTTCTCGTAAATTTTTATATGTTAAAAAGTACGCATCGGACTCTCAACGTGAGGTTGTAGAAACAGCAAAATTATCCGGGTTGGAGATAGAAGCTGAACAAAAGAGAAGATATCCAAAACGAAGGTTGTTTTCGCATGTCATCGGTTTCGTAGGACGAGATGGTTATGGATTAGAGGGCGTTGAACGTACTTATGATGACTATTTACGTGAAAATACAGACCCGTTACAACTTTCGCTGGATGCACGAATTCAGGCCGTTTTTTACGAACAATTGTCTATGGCGATGCAACACTATCAGGCCAAAGCCGCAATGGGTATGCTGATGAATTCTCGTACAGGTGAAATAATTGCAATGGTATCGTTACCTGATTATGATCCAGAAAATATAAATTTAGACCCAGCTGCAAATAGATTATTTATGCCATTGCGGGGTGTATTTGAAATGGGTTCTATCTTTAAAATATTTAATACGGCAATGGCCATGGAAAATGGGATAAATAAAGAATACTATGTTGCCAAACCATTTGAAATTAAAGATAAATTTGGACGTACTGCCGCTAGGATAAGCGATGTGCGCAGTTTTAAACCGCCTCGTCCAAATTTAACAATTGAAGAAATTATGCTTCATTCTTGTAATGCGGGTAGCGCACAAATTGCTTTGGATTTACCAGACGGTACGCAAGAAGAGTTTTTTCATCGGTTACATCTTGATGAAACTTTGGAACTTGAATTCGGGGTCACAGAAAAACCTTTAATGCCGGCAAAATGGGGACCTGTCGAACGCGCAACGATGTCTTTTGGTCATGGAATATCTGTTACGCCGATGCACCTGCTATTGGCGGTAAACGCAATGACAAATGGTGGCATTTATATTTATCCTACGTTATTAAAGCGGGGAGTTGGACCCATTAAAGGGGAAAGGGTTCTGTCAGCAGAAATTTCTGCCCGTTTACGCGAAATAATGTTTCATATCGCCGAAGAGACCGGTGGAAAAAAGGCAAGAGTTGCAGGGGTTGAAATAGGTGGAAAAACTGCTACGGCTGAAAAATATGAAAATGGGCGCGTAAATAATAAGAAAAATTTAACGGCATTTGCTGGTATTTTCCCAGTTTCTGCCCCGCAATATACCATATTGGTCATTTTAGATGAACCTAAGGGAACAGAAGATTCTTTCGGTTTACGAACCGCTGCTTGGAACGCCGTTCCAACAACCGGAAAAATTCTTGATAGTATACTGCCGTTGCTATTTGAATAATTTTTGATTATAATTATTCCGATAATAAGAAAAGAGTATAGCGTGAGAAAAGTTGTAGATAAGTCCATGCTAGGGCAGGCATGGGCCGTGGCGACGTATCCGGGTAAAGATAATAATCCTAGCTCGGCTGATGATTTGTTACAGAAAATTTTAATGGCTCGTGGTATCGTTGATACAGCCGCTATGGAAAAATTCTTAAATCCTTGCATTAAGGATTATATGCCTGACCCGTCTGTTTTAAAAGATATTGATATAGCAGCAAAAATAATTGCTGATAGTATATTAAATAACGAAAAAATTGCTATTTATGGGGATTATGATGTTGATGGTATAACGTCAACTGCCATATTCGTAAAGTATTTACGTGCGTTGGGTTGTGACGTAATATGGCATTTACCAACCCGTGAAGGTGAAGGTTATGGGTTAAATATATCTGCAATTGATGAAATAGCACAAAAAGGTACAAAGCTTATAATAACGGTTGATTGTGGAATTAGCGGTATTAATGAAGTTGAACATGCAAAGTCTTTGGGAATTCGTATCGTCGTAACAGATCATCATTCACCAGATGCTACATTGCCAAACGCAGATGCTGTTGTAAACCCAAAGCAAACTGATGATACCTCTGATTTAGATTATCTTGCAGGGGTAGGTGTTGCTTTTTTAACTTTAGTAGCATTAAGACGGGAATTAAGAAGTCGTAATTTAAATGCCGATATGTCGCAACGCATTGAAGATAATAATCCAATTAATTATTTAGATTTGGTGGCGCTGGGAACTATATGCGATACGATGCCGTTGGTTGGTTTAAATCGTGCTTTTGTGGCAACAGGGTTAAAAGTTCTTGGTATGCGTAATAATTTAGGGTTGCGTACTTTGATGGATGTTGCTGGGATAAAGAAACCTTCTGTTTATGCGGCAGGGTTTGCTTTGGGACCTCGATTAAATGCTGCTGGAAGATTAGATTCTGCTGCACCGGCTTTAGAGTTGTTATTAACTGATAATCCTTTAATTGCAAACGATTTGGCTCAGAAATTGCATAAGATGAATCAAGATAGGTTGGATATACAAAATTCAATCATGTTATCTGCAGGTGAAATGGCACAGAAATGTTGCGATTCAGGGCGATGCAGTTTGTTTGTGTGTGGGGATAATTGGCATGGCGGCGTGATGGGGATAATAGCAGGTCGTTTAAAAGATAAGTATAATTTACCCTCTTGCGTGGCAACAAAATGTGACGGCGTAATAAACGGTTCTGGTCGATCAATTCAGGGGGTGGATTTAGGTAAAATTATACATGATGCATTGGCAAAAGGTATAATTTCAGAAGGTGGTGGTCATGCCGCAGCTGCTGGTTTTTCCTTAAGTGCAGAAAATGAACAGGCTTTTTGTGATTTTCTGGAACAGTCTGTAAAGGATCAATTAAATGGACTTTTACCTAATAAAGAAGTTATCGCAGATGCAGAAATAGATGCGGGTGGGGCAACTTTAAAATTGATAAAAAAATTAAGCTCTTTGGAACCTTTTGGTCAAGGTAACCAAGAACCTACGCTTATTTTGCATGGGGCATCTTTGCGCTTTGTTTCTACTATGGGGCATGGTGCTCATATTCGAGGGGCTTTCATGACAAGTAGTGGAACGCAATTGGCTTTTGTCGGTTTTAATTTAGTGGGAACGCCCGTTGGTGATTTTTTACTGGACGATGCTAACACAAACACTAAAATAATGTTGTTAGGTAAGTTAAAAGAAAACGAATATAATGGTCATGTTACGGCACAGTTCTTTTTAGAGGATATCGCAATATGAAAAATAATTACTTGGACGTTTTGATTGATAAAATCCATACTGCACAGACTATTGCAATTGTTGGACATAAAAATCCTGATGGTGATTCTTTATGTTCTACATTAGCTTTGGCTAGGTTACTTAAAGTCAATTTTAATAAAGATGCAATATGTGTATATGATGGTAATATACCGGATATGTTAGATAACGTTCCTTTTAGGGAAAAAATGCAGTTTTGGGAACGGGCTGATTTAACAAAGAGCTTTGATTTATTTTTCGTGTTAGATTATGGAACAAAAAATCATATTGGGGGTGCTTTACCAGCCGTTAATAAAGCCAAATTTGTAATAGAAATAGATCATCATGAAAATGCAGATACAATTGCTGATTTATGTTTAAATGATGATAAGGCTGCTGCAGTAGGTGAAATAATTTTTAATATAGCAAATAGATTAAAGTGGACTTTAGATGATTCAGTGAACGAATTAATTGCAACATCAATTCTTACAGATACGGGCTTTTTTAGATATGTCCATAAAGGAAATGTTTTACGTAGTATGGCAAAATTAGTTGATGCTGGGATTGATATAGATCGTATATCGAATTCGTTAAATAATAAACCTCGCAAAACCGTTTTAATGGAAGCTGCGGTTGCTTCTAGAGCTGAATTTTTTAATCATGGTAAGTTGGTATTAGCTGTTATAAATGCAGATGATTACAAAAATTTAGATGGACGCGGTGAAACAGTTTTATCGTTATTGGGGCAGATAAAAGGTGTTGAATATATAGTATTGTTAAAAAGGCAGAAAGAAAATCAAACAGGCGTATCGTTGCGTAGTAAAACGCAACCAATAGATGAGATTGCTGCCGCGTTAGGCGGTGGCGGGCATAAATGTGCAGCTGGTGCTGTTGTTCAGGATTCTTTAGAAAATGTGCAAAAAAAAGTATTGGGTTTATTTAGGGGGATAAAATGAGAAAGATATTTTTTGTCGTTATTGGGATGTTTTTATGTGGTTTCGCAAATGCTGCTGTTGATTCGTCTCTTGTTAGTGCGGCTGAAAAATATCTAAATTCTATAACGGGTTTGTCGGGGGATTTTGTTCAAGTTGCTAATGGTAAAAAAAACGATGGAACTTTTTCTATGCTACGCCCTGGACGCGTTCGTTTAGATTATGATGATTTACCAGTACAATTGATTTCAGACGGTCGTGATCTTTACTTTTTTGATAAGTCTTTAGATCAAATAACAACGGTGCCTTTAACTAGTACACCCGCAGGAATACTTATTCGTGAAAATATAGATTTAAGAAACGCAGATATAAGTGTAATCGAAACAAATGATATGCAAGATACATTTTCGTTAAAAATGAATTTGCGCGGGCAAGAAGGTTTAGGGAATATGACGGTAGTTTTTGATAAAAAACCTGTAAAGTTAAATTCTTGGACGGTCGTCGATGCAACAGGTGCAAAAACAGACGTAGCGTTTAGTGATTTGAAACCTAAAACTAATTTTGCTTCTGATTATTTTCAGATTCAGCATCATAGAACAATTAGCACTAGTGGTGGTGACGCTTTCTACGATTAAAAATGTTTGGAATTAGTTGGTCCGAGTTTTTAGTAATTTTATTGGTTGGCGTGCTGGTTATTCCTGCTCGTATGTGGCCGGATGTTGCCCGTTTTTTGGCAAAGACGATAACTTTTATAAGAAAAGTAATTTGGAAAATTACAGATGCGTCCGAACAAATAAAGCAACAAATTGATTTAGAAAAACCAATTGATGATTTAATTCGTACTACAACTTCAGATATGTTAGATGGTATTTCAGAACCGTTAAAGAAAATTAGTGGGGGTAAGAAAAAAGTAAATAAGAAAACGAAAAAACAGAGGGGGCGCAAATGAAGCGAATGACCTTAGGACAACATTTTGCAGAATTGCGTCGTAGAATTTTATTTACTTTGGCAGTATTTATGATTGCCTTAGTGCTTGGGTGGTACATATCCCCTTATTTACAAAATTTATTAACCAGACCGTTGCTTATGGTATGGCCAGACGGTGAATTACTGTATACAGGAATAGCTG
Organism: uncultured Pseudomonadota bacterium; assembly: GCA_949288265.1. Classification (GTDB taxonomy): domain Bacteria; phylum Pseudomonadota; class Alphaproteobacteria; order Rs-D84; family Rs-D84; genus Enterousia. The sequence continues at coordinate 57,333 of CASEJM010000024.1, forward strand.
ACGGTTTGATGATTCGTTTTTCTTTGTCTGTATTGTTTGGGTTATTTATCACTACGCCTTTTGCTTTATTGCAATTATGGAGTTTCATCGCGCCTGGGTTACATAAAAAAGAAAGAAATTTTATATGGCCGATTTTAATTGCATCTCCATTATTATTTTTAGTTGGTGCGGCGTTCGCTTTTTATATTCTTTTCCCTTTTGTGTTCGGTTTTTTTATAGAACTAAATCAATCTGCACCAGTTCCTGCCGTTGTACTACCAGCCGCGACAGATTATTTAGCGTTTGCTGTTGGTTTATTGAAAGTTTTTGGTATCGCGTTTCAGCTGCCGTTAGTATTAGTTTTGCTTAATAGGGTAGGGATTCTGTCACGTGATAAAGCTGTCAAAATGCGTCGTTATGCAATCGTTTTAATAGTAGTCGTCGCGGCTGTATTAACCCCACCTGATGTAGTTTCTCAGATCTTGTTGGCACTACCTATGTGGGGTTTGTTTGAATTAAGTTTGTTGTTTATGAAAGATGATAGAAAATAGATAAGATTTATTTTATTTTTTATGATATAATTAACGTGTGAAAAAAATCGGATTATGCTTTATTGGGCTGGGGGCATTGCTAGTTACTGCGTGTGATTTACAGCCAAAGATTGCTTCGCTGCCTGATACGGTCGGCGAGTTTATTTCTACGCGTTATCCGGCGTTATTGGCAGATCCAGAAACGCAACCAGAAATTTATAATTCAGCAGCTACGGACTATGGTGTGTACGCATCACCGACTTTATATGGTTCTGTCGCGGCCGATGACTATGTTGAATATGCTAGTGTTAATGACTATATAATCCCGCCAGCTAGAGAAGGGGGGGCGATGTATGGTGATATACCAAGTCAGACATCCGTTGATTATGGTTCACCTATAGTTTCTAATGAAACGGTAATCGCTGATGCTGATAGCGAATATTTATCTGTACCAATGTATGGTGGTTCGAAAACGGTTCAATCTACTTTTGAGGTTACTGTGCAAACGGGGGATACGTTATATTCTTTGGCTAAAAAATATGGGACTAGTGTTGATGAAATTGCACGTTTAAATGCTTTGTCTGAACCTTACTCTTTGTATGGTGGGCAGAAATTAAAGATTCCTTCAAAATCTGAACAGACAATAGTTCAGACAGTATCTGTACCAAATCGTTCTGCTGCAGTAAAAACTAATACTACAACACGTGTAGAATTACAAGAAATTACAGTTAAAGCCGGCGATACTCTTTATTCGTTATCTCGTCAATATTCTATACCTGTAAATGATTTAGCAGTTATGAATAATTTAAGTGCGCCTTTTACATTATCTATAGGACAAAAGTTAAAAGTACCAAATTTAAGTACAGCACCCGTTCGTACTACAACAAGTACTGCAAAAACAGAACCTGTTGCAACAACTACACAGACCTCTGCATCAAAAACTAAGGCGAAGATTTCTTCTGATCCTACTAAGAAATTACCAACTATTAGTGCCCGTTCTTCGTCTAAATTTACTTGGCCCGTTCAAGGTAAAATACTATCTAGTTATGGTTCAAAGACAAACGGTTTATTTAATGATGGTATAAACATTGGTGCGGCTCGTGGTACAGCTGTAAAGGCAGCTGAAAACGGTGTCGTCGCATACGCAGGAAATGAAGTTAAAGGAATGGGTAATTTGATCATTATTCAACATTCTGGTGGTTGGATGACTGTATATGCGCATTTAGATTCAATGTCCGTGCGTCGCGGTACAAAAGTTTTAGTGGGGCAGAAAATAGGCACGGTCGGAGAAACTGGGAAAGTTGATCAACCGCAATTGCATTTTGAAATTCGTAAGGGTACAAAGGCATATAATCCTTCTTCATATCTAAAAAAATAAAACCGCTATGCGGTTTATATTTTGGTGGGCGCGCAGGGACTCGAACCCTGGACCCACTGATTAAGAGTCAGTTGCTCTACCAACTGAGCTACGCACCCGGGTCC